>JAENXA010000203.1 GCA_016649735.1 Prolixibacteraceae bacterium
ATATATATTAACAACAATAATTAGCCTCCTGTTCCTTTGTGGTACAGAATATGCAAAAGGCCAGCAATCTCAGAAAGAAAAAAAGCCCCAACGTACCGATAATTTTATTCGTATGGAAGGAATCCGTATCGGAACAGATCTTTCTATGCCCTTTCAGTCCTTTTGGAC
Source organism: Prolixibacteraceae bacterium (assembly GCA_016649735.1). Taxonomy (GTDB): domain Bacteria; phylum Bacteroidota; class Bacteroidia; order Bacteroidales; family Prolixibacteraceae; genus JAENXA01. The sequence goes on from JAENXA010000203.1 coordinate 169, forward strand.
AAAAGGTAACAGATATGGAATAGAAGGTAATGTTGATTTTGAAATTAAACCTAATTTATTCCCTGTTGCCGAAATAGGATGGGAAAAAAAAGAAATCGATCAGGATTTTGTCAAATACAACAGTTCCGGTTCCTATTTAAGATTTGGAATAAATTACAATTTACTGGAAGCAGAATCTAAAAAAGAAAAAGATATCCTTTATATAGGATGCCGCTACGGATTATGCTATGCCACACAGCAAGTCGAATCATATACCGTCAACAACTCCTACTGGAATGTAGACTCAGGTTCTTTCCCATCACAAAACTACCATTGTCAATGGGCCGAACTAGTTTTAGGATTAAAGGGAGAAGTAGCAAAAAACTTTTATATGGGATGGGCTATACATTATAAGGTATCTATTTTAACTGGCAATCTTGATATGCCCAAGGCCTCCTTTGCCCCTGGATACGGAAATATAGAAAATGGTTCTGTCTTTGATTTCACCTATTCCATCGCCTACAATATACCATTTAGAATAAGAAGAAGATAAAGAAAAGAATCATTACCAACCTAAGCCCTTTACATGCACTTCCACGACAAACAAAGTTTGTCTGTCCGCTTTCGAAAAAACGCATTAAAAAATATTAAAAAAAATTAGGCAATAAAAAACGGCATCTCCCAAAAAAAGATGCCGTTTTTTATAATTTTAAAGGTCGAATTACATTCCACCCATTCCACCCATTCCACCGCCCATTCCTCCAGGAGCAGCTGGTGTTTCTTCCTTAATATCAGCAATAACACATTCAGTAGTCAGGAACATTCCTGCTATAGAAGCTGCGTTTTCTAATGCAATACGGGCAACCTTTGCAGGATCAACTACTCCGGTTGACAATAAATTTTCATATTTATCTGTGCGTGCATTATAACCAAAATCACCTTTACCTTCCATTACTTTCTGTACAACTACGGCACCTTCACGACCTGCATTTTCAACAATCTGACGTAATGGTTCTTCAATTGCACGTTTAATAATCTCAATACCTGTGCATTCGTCTTCATTCTCACCTTTCAGATTCTCTAATAAAGGAATTGCACGAATATATGCAACGCCACCACCTGGGATAGTACCTTCTTCAACAGCAGCACGTGTAGCACTCAAAGCATCATCAACACGATCTTTCTTCTCTTTCATTTCAACTTCAGAAGGAGCACCTATATAAAGTACGGCAACACCACCTGAAAGTTTGGCAAGACGTTCCTGCAATTTCTCACGATCGTAATCAGATGTAGTCTTTTCTATCTGGGTTTTGATCATTCCAACACGAGTTTTAATAGCTTTAGAATCACCTGAACCAGCTACAACTGTAGTATTCTCTTTGTCAACAGTGATCTTTTCACACTGACCAAGCATTTCTATTGTGGCGTCCTCAAGTTTCATACCCTTTTCATCACTAATAACAGTTCCACCTGTAAGGACAGCTATATCTTCAAGCATTTCCTTACGACGGTCACCAAATCCGGGAGCTTTAACTGCACAAACCTTCAGGGAACCACGCAAACGATTAACAACAAGTGTAGCCAGAGCTTCACCATCTATATCTTCTGCAATGATCATCAATGGACGACCTGACTGAGCACCTTTTTCAAGGACAGGCAGCAAATCTTTCATTACGCTGATCTTCTTATCATAAATCAGTATATAAGGATGATCTAGCTCTGCTGACATCTTTTCACCATCAGTAACAAAATACGGAGAAATATAACCTCTGTCAAATTGCATTCCTTCTACAATCTTAACATAAGTTTCCATTCCCTTAGCTTCCTCAACAGTAATAACGCCCTCTTTTTTTACTTTTTTCATTGCTTCGGCAATTAGTTTACCGATTGTCTCATCACCATTAGCAGAGATAGTTGCAATTTGTTTGATCTTACCAAAATCATCTCCAACCACTACAGCTTGTGATTTGATACATTCTATTACTTTAGCAACAGCTTTGTCTATTCCTCTCTTAAGGTCCATTGGATTAGCTCCGGCAGTAACATTCTTCAGTCCTACATTAATAATAGACTGTGCCAGCACAGTAGCAGTAGTTGTCCCATCTCCTGCACTGTCACCTGTTTTGCTGGCAACTTCCTTTACCATCTGAGCACCAATGTTCTCAATTGAATTTGACAATTCAATTTCTTTGGCAACTGTAACACCATCTTTTGTTATCTGTGGAGCACCAAATTTCTTTTCAATAACTACGTTACGACCTTTTGGGCCCAAAGTTATTTTTACGGCATTTGCCAATTTATCAACACCCTGTTTTAATAGATCTCTCGATTCTATATTAAATTTAATTTCTTTTGCCATTTTATTTAATTTTTTAAAAGTTTACCTTTTTTTTATTAAGAAATATACAAAACATCTGTCTGTGCCATCAAAATATAGTCTGTTCCATCGATACTCAGTTCAGTACCTGAATATTTGCCATAAAAAACATGATCTCCTTCTTTTAGTTCCATAGGTTCATCCTTCTTTGATGCACCAACTAAAACTACTTTACCTTCATGTGGTTTTTCTTTAGCTGAATCAGGGATAATGATTCCACTTGCTGTTTTTGTTTCTGCTTCCTGTGGTAAAACAAGAATTTTACCTGCAAGAATTTTACCTTTTAATTTTACCATCTTTAAATTTATTTTTTAGTTAAACCTTTTTAAAATTTTAAATCAATATAAACAGTCTATCGAAATGTATGCCAAATATAAAAACATCCTTTTTTACCACTTATAAGGACAAAAAAGCATGATAACAATTATTATTACTTCTAAGATACATATAATAACAACCTAATAATTTAAACATTACGTGTTTTTAGACAATTATGACAATATGACATAAAG
>JAENXA010000232.1 GCA_016649735.1 Prolixibacteraceae bacterium
GTATCCGCGAATTACTGAGTAAGTTTTCTCTGTAATCTGGGCAGATAAAGAGAAGGAACAACAAAAAGCCATTATAATGAAAAAATATAAACAGATAGATCTTTTTAAATGTTTCATATGGCTTTGTATTTAGTGAATAATAATAATAAGTATACGAATAATTTTGATCATTTGTATATTGTTTATAATTATTGTATTGTTATAAATAATTTAACACGTATAGAAGAAAAAGTAAACGTATCGAATAAGATAAATGGAATTCATTTCGGTAAATATTGTAAAAGGAACTCTGTCTTATAGAAACATCGGAGATCTTAACTATGCGGTATTTATCATTATAATAAATACCTGAGATTTTATCCCTTTGTATTTTTCAACTTACACACTTCATAAAATGGTGTCTTTATAAATTTGAATTTTCAGAAATAATTTCAACAATATAAATCATTTTTATCTTTACATTTGGGAATATTCTTTATTATGGAACATAATTCATCCAAACTGTTTCATAATACTGATTTAGTCGTAAAATTAAAATCTCAAACCATGAAAAAAATTTCATTATTTTTATTTTTTCTGATTTTAGTATTTAATGTTCATGCACAGCAAATACCACGACCTGAATATCCCAGACCACAATTTGAAAGAACAGCCTGGTTAAATCTTAACGGTCCATGGTCTTATTGTTTCGATTTTGGGAATTCAGGTAAAGACAGAGGTCTAGAAAAAAGTAATGGTTTTGATAAAAAAATCATAGTTCCTTTCTGTCCTGAAAGTAGCTTATCAGGAGTAGAACATAAGGATTTCATAAACTATATGTGGTATCAGAAAAAAATAATGATACCGACAGCATGGACAGGTAAAAAAATAATTATTCACTTTGGGGCCGTATATTATGAAGCTGAAATTTTCATTAACGGAAAATTTGCCGGTCGTCATTACGGAGGAACTTCTCCTTTTGAATTGGATATCACCAATCTGACAACACCAGGGGAAAACGCGAATCTGGTGGTTCACGTTTCTGACAACCTTCGTTCCAATATGCAGGGTGGAGGCAAACAATGCGAGAACTTCTATTCCGGTGGATGTTCCTATACCCGGACGACAGGAATCTGGCAAACCGTATGGATGGAAGCAATTTCACCTTTCGGATTAAAACAAATACATATGATTCCGGATATTGATCAGAAACAACTTGTAATTATGCCGTTATTTTATGGCGAAGACAATGATAACCAACTAAAAATAACCTTAAAAGAAGGGGAAAAAACAGTTTCAGAGAAAATAGTAAAGGCAAGTAATAGTGCCGTGTGTATACTTCCCGTAAAAAAACTTAGAACATGGTCTCCCGAAGATCCTTTCTTGTATGACATACAACTTACAGTTATTAACTCAAAAAAGCAGGTAATAGATAAGGTGAAATCATATATTGGAATGCGTAAAATCAGTATTAAAGGGAATAGAATTTTCCTGAATAATGTTCCTTATTACCAGCGGTTAGTTCTGGCGCAGGGCTATTATCCTGACGGAATTTGGACAGCCCCTAGCGATAAAGCTCTGAAAAAAGATATAGAACTGATGATGCAGGCAGGTTTCAACGGAGCACGCTTACACCAGAAAGTCTTTGAGGAGCGCTTCCATTACTGGGCTGATAAGCTTGGCTTTCTCACATGGGCAGAGTCCTCAAGCTGGGGTCTGGAAGTTAACAGCAATGAGGCAGCACGTAATTTCATTTCGGAATGGCGGGAAAATGTCGTTCGGGAAAGAAATCATCCGTCAATTGTTACATGGACACCATTCAATGAAACATGGCATCCTTCAGAAAATGAGTATCCCCGTTTTGTCAAAGATATATACAATTTAACAAAATCACTTGACCCAACACGTCCTGTAAACGATGCCAGCGGTGGTACTCATGTAGTAACCGACATTTGGACAGTACATAATTATGCTCAGGATCAGGAGAAGCTCTCTCAAATCCTTTCTCCTGATTCTGAAGGAAAGGTATTTACCAATTATTCAAAGAATCCTTTTACAAAATATTCAGGGCAACCATATCTTATTGATGAATTCGGAGGAATAAAATGGGATTCTAAAAATATAAAAGACAATGGATGGGGTTACGGCAACTCTCCAAAAACTTTAAATGAATTTTACAGCCGTCTGGAGGGATTAGTGGATGCCATTATTAAAAGAGACAATGTATGGGGCTATTGTTATACACAGTTTACCGATGTAGAACAGGAACGGAACGGGATCTATTATTACAACCGCAGTTCAAAATTTGATATTAAAAAAATACATACGATTTTTTCAAAAATGCCTGAAAATAAATAAATAAAAAAAAAGACTTTTTAAATAGCTTAAAATATGAATACTAAAAAATTAAGATTTTTTTCTTTCTGAATCATTGCTATTTTTGTTTAATTCTTTAACCGTAATTTAGCGAAATGATCAGTGTCCTTGTTTGTACTTA
>JAENXA010000105.1 GCA_016649735.1 Prolixibacteraceae bacterium
CACCATTCAAAGTAAACATAAAAGTACACAGTTTGCTTCAAAAATTTATCATCAGTGGTGGTTTTGAAATATAGGTTCTAAGAACTACCCTCTCGGGTGAACTGTTTTTTTTCGCATAGCACGACCTAAGGAGTGAGAGCGGAAAAGGACGAGCAAGAGCAAAAGCCGAAAAAACAAACCCGGTAGTTACTTCCCCCGATGAAACAAAAATTGAAAACCGCTTTGTCTACCAAACTTTTTGCTTATTTAAGAGATATCAAATCCGTTGACAATAATTAATATGAGGATCAATAGATTAATTACATGCAAATAAAAAGAGGCTACAACTTATTATTATTGTAACCTCTTTATTTTCAGTAGCGAGAGTCGGGCACGATCCGACGACCTCGTGATTATGAATCACGCGCTCTAACCAGCTGAGCTACCTCGCCATTCCATTTTTGAGTTTGCAAATATAGTGATTTGTTTAAAAAAATGCCAAAAAAATGCCAAAATTTTAACTTTATATTTTTATTCAAATTTGTTTATCATTATAATATAATTATCTTGCAATAAAACAAGTGTAAAAAATGTGTCTGAAATCAGAAATAAAACTGGAATATTCTTTGAATTGTACCATCAAAGTACTATATACCCGGTTAAGCAATGCTTCCGGACTATCAGAATGGTTCGCTGATGATGTTAAGGTTAAAGGAAATTTTTATACTTTTTTTTGGGGTAATACTTCACAGACAGCAGAAAGATTTATTGAAAAAATATACAAAACCGTTCGCTTTCAATGGATAGATGGCGATGATAAAGGTGATTTTTTTGAATTTACTATCAACAAAAATGAACTAACAGGTGATGTTTCCCTCGATATTACAGATTTTGCAGAAAAAGGAGAAGAAAATGAATCCATCAATCTGTGGAATTCACAAATTGATGAACTAAAAAGAGATCTCGGCTGTTAATCAATCCTTGATTTTTCCAGAGCAAAGAAATCGATTTAACTTTTTTAAGGATAAGATAACCTTTCTGTTCCTTTAATTAGTTAGTTTTGTGTTAATTTTATTATACAGTATAAGGATAAAACAAGTTAATCTTTTATTAAAAATTATCCGTTTGTAATAAATTTGATACTTTGAAAAGATGAAACGACTGCACCAATTTGTATTAAAAAGTTTTTTAGGTCCTTTTTTTATGACCTTTTTTATCTGTGTATTTGTTCTGCTTATGCAGTTTTTGTGGAAATATATAGATGATCTTGTAGGTAAAGGTCTTGAATGGAACGTAGTTTTAGGCCTGTTATATTACGCTTCTCTTGCATTATTTCCGATGGCTTTCCCTCTTGCTATGTTACTCGCTTCTATAATGTCTTTTGGAAATCTTGGTGAAAATTATGAACTGATAGCCATGAAGGCTTCCGGAATTTCCCTTATACGGATAATGCGTCCACTATTTCTTTTGGCTGTTTTTCTTTGTTGTTTTGCTTTTTACTTTCAAAATAATATTCTGCCAAGGACTAATCTTAAATTCGGGGCACTTATGGTTAGTGTAAAAAGACAAAAACCTGAAATGGTTATAAAAGAAGGTGTTTTTACAAATGACATAGATGGTTACAGTATTAAAGTTGACCGTAAAAGTAAAACCAGTAAAATGATGTATAAAATTCTGATATACGATCATACTGAAAACAGAGGAAATGTTTCTGTAACTATTGCGGATTCAGGATATATGAACATTTCAAAAGACAAAAAAATTATGGTGATGACTCTTTACCACGGAGGTTCAGATATTGACCAGATAGCCAATGGTGAAGCAGCAAAGAGATATCCTTTTCAACGAACTTCTTTTGACAAAGAAACAATAACAGTCCCTCTTAGAGGATTCGATTTCAAGAAAACAAACGAAAATAGTCTCCGGAGTGCCTATCATATGATGAATCTTTCACAACTTACCCATTTTAGAGATTCTCTTACTTTTAGATATAAGTATAAAGTTCGAAACTTCGCATTGCGACTAAATTATAACAAGGTTCTTGAAAAATCTATTATGGAATTATGTCAGCCTGTGGATTCTATGAAAACATATGAGCCGATAGCTTTCCAGAAAACTGCAGATTATAAAACATTTTACAAAAAACTAAACGACAAAGGAAAAGAAGAAGTTCTCACTTCTGCTTCTAAAAAAATTAAAAGAAACAAGCAGCTGATAGATCAAAATACATCAGAGTTATATAGCTTAAAAAAAATTATCAACAAATATTCCATGGAAAAATACAAAAAATTCACATGGTCATTTGCCTGCATAATATTTTTCTTTATAGGAGCACCACTTGGGGCTATAATTAGAAAAGGAGGACTGGGAATGCCTGTTGTAATTTCCATTTTAATGTTCATTCTCTATTATATGGTTTCTATGTTTGGAGAAAAATTTGCCCGGGAAGATATTTGGAATATGTTTAACGGGATGTGTTTTTCAACTTTTATATTCCTTCCTCTGGGTTTATTTTTAACATATAAGTCGGCTCATGATTCCGGAATTTTAAATATTGAAGTTTATCAGGAAAAATTCAAAAAAATTATTAAATTTATTTTTTCTAATATGGGATTTATAAAAAAGAATAGTCATGAAAATTCTTCAACTAACGAATAAAGTTCCCTGGCCTCCTAAAGAAGGTGGAACTATTGCTGTTTTCAGCCTTTCAAAAGGGTTTTTTTTACATGGAAACAAAGTGACTGTATTGGCCATGAACACAGGACGAACGCATTTTGAAACAGATTCAATTCCAGAATACCTTACAAAAGAAATTAATTTTCAGGTGGTGGATATGCCATATTCTAATTCTGTGTTCTCTGTTTTATCTAATCTGTTTTTTTCAAAACTTCCATACAGGGCTACAAGATATATTCAAAAAGAATACAAGGATTCACTAATCAGCCTTCTGCAAAAAGAAAAATTTGACATCATACAGTTTGAAGGACTTTATGTATGCCCGTATATTCACATTGCCAGGGAATATAGTAATGCATTATTTTCATATAGAGTTCATAATATTGAGCATCAGATCAGACAGGATCTTCATCTAATACATGGAATAAAATCCTTTTATGAAAAAATTATGGCAAAACGTCTGAAAAAATTTGAGATTAGTTTTCTTAACAAATACGACACGCTGGTTTCCATAACAGAAAGAGACGGTTTAACGTGGGATAAACTGGGTAATCATAAGCCACGTTATACATCGCAAACAGGAATAAACCTACCTCTGCTTGTACCTACTGTTAAAAATCTGGAATATCCGTCCCTTTTTCATATCGGAGCAATGGACTGGTACCCAAATCAGGAAGGGTTACTATGGTTTATACATTCCTGCTGGCCATCTATCAGAGAAAAATATCCCAAATTAAAATTTTATATTGCCGGAAGAAATATCCCAAACTGGCTAAAAAACACATTTGCCAACGCAAAAATTGAATTCGTCGGAGAAGTAGATGATGCTTATTCCTTTATTTCTTCGAAAGCTATAATGATTGTTCCTGTTCTATCAGGCAGCGGTATCAGAATAAAAATTATTGAAGGAATGGCTTTGGGAAAAGCTGTTGTAAGTACCAGTATAGGAAGTGAAGGAATACCAGCTATTGATCATGAAAATATCCTGATTGCAGATAATCCGGAAGCTTTTATTAAAAACATAGAAGAATTGATATCGAATCAGATTTTGTTTAAAAAGATCTGTAAAAATGCCGTGGATTTTATATGCAAAAAATTTGACAATCTGACAATAGTAGAGAATTTACTTAAATTTTACGAAGGGCATCTCAATAAAAAAAATTAAAAATAAGAAATCTTTATCTTATTTCACATTCCGGTTAATCTTAGCCTATTGTAAATATTTATTGTATTTTTACCTCAAAAATAAAGAAACAAAAAGAATGACAGAAATCAAATTAAATTCTATTCCCGAAGCACTTGCTGCCATAAAAAATGGAGAACTAATTATAGTTGTTGACGATGAAGATCGAGAAAACGAAGGTGATTTCATCACTTCCGCAGAATTAATTACTGATGAAAAAGTTAATTTCATGGCTACTAACGGAAGGGGTCTGATTTGTGCTCCTATAACAGAAGACCGTTGTAAAAAGATGGATCTTAATTTTATGGTAAACAAGAATACTTCATTACAGGAGACACCTTTTACAGTTTCAGTTGATCTTCTGGGACATGGATGCACCACAGGAATTTCTGTTTCTGATAGAGCAAAAACTATCCGTGCTTTAGCAGATGAAAAAATCTCAGCTGAAGAACTTGGACGTCCCGGACATATTTTTCCTCTCATGGCAAAGAACCGTGGAGTAATACGTCGTGCAGGGCACACAGAAGCAGCTGTTGACCTGGCTCGTCTGGCCGGATTAAAACCCGCAGGAGTTCTTGTTGAAATTATGAACGAAGACGGAACAATGGCAAGACTTCCCCAGCTTATGGAAAAGGCTAAAAAATATGATATGAAAATCGTCTCTATTAAAGATTTGATTGCTTATCGTCTTCAATTTGAAAGTCTTATAATCAGAGGAGAAGAAGCTCCTCTTCCAACAAAATACGGAAATTTCAGAGTAATACCTTTTAAACAAAAATCCAATGGGCTTGAACATATTGCTTTAATAAAAGGTACCTGGACAAAAGAAGAGGATGTTTTGGTACGTGTACATTCTTCTTGCATGACAGGAGATACTTTCGGATCTTTAAGATGTGAATGTGGAGACCAGTTACACAAATCCATGGAAATAATCGAGAAGGAAGGCAAAGGAGTAGTAGTTTATTTAATGCAGGAAGGTCGTGGAATCGGACTTATGAACAAAATTGCTGCATATAAACTGCAGGATGAAGGTATGGATACAGTTGATGCAAATATTCATCTTGGTTTTGGTGCTGACGAAAGAGATTATGGTGTCGGTGCACAGATTCTCAGAAATTTGGGAATATCCAAAATGCGGCTAATGACCAACAACCCTGTAAAACGTGTAGGACTTGAGGCATACGGATTGAAAGTTTCAGAAATAGTACCTATTGAAATTAAGCCTAATTCTTATGATCAGCGTTATCTTAAAACAAAACGTGATCGTATGGGACATTCCCTGCAACATTTTAAATACGATTGATTCGGTAATATTTTTTAAAAATATTTTAAAGGTCTTTTTGATTATGAAATTTCATAATCAAAAAGACCTTTAATTTTTGTTAAAAAAATATCTCTTTTTTCTGATATACAACACTATAGTTTTGTGTTTCTCCTCATAACTTTACGAATATTAAACTTTAAAATTTCGTTTGTGTCTAATAAGACGAAATGACAACAAAAAAATAGCACATGAAAATTAAACCCAAAATGCTTCTGGTAGCAATAGCACTACTTTTTATTAATGTCAGCCTGATTTCGGCACAAAAAAAGGTATGGAGCCTGAAAGATTGCATTTATTATGCATTGAATAAAAACATCGATATACGTAAATCAAATCTTTCTGTAAAAGAAAGTGAAATCATGCTCAGTCAGAGTAAAACTAACCGTATTCCTTCTCTAAGCGGTTCAGCAAGCACAACTTTTAGCTGGGCAAAAGAACAAATGGCAGAAAGCAATAGTTTCGGAGACAAAAGCCGAAAGAATATTTCTTCTTTCAGCCTATCTTCCAGTACAACACTTTACAATGGAGGAAAGTTACAAAATAAAATACGGGAGGCCGATATTAATTATAAAGGAGAACAATATTCAGCGGAAACACAGAAAGAATCGCTTCAGCTTTATATTCTGGATGCTTACCTGAATATATTATATGCAGAGGAAAATTTTAAAAATGACAACACCAGGATACAAAAAACGCAGGAAGAATTAAATCTGGCAAAAGAAAGAATGAATACAGGGCTTATTTCTCTGTCTGATTATCTGGAAATAAAATCAGAACTTGCAACCGAAAAATCAACAAAAGCCGAAGATCAGGGAATCCTGGCTACAGCCAGGGTAACGCTTATGCAGTTAATGGAATTTCCGGTAAGTGATGATTTTGAAATAGA
>JAENXA010000136.1 GCA_016649735.1 Prolixibacteraceae bacterium
ACGAATAATCTATTAATTTCACGAATTAAGATGAGAATTAAAAAAACACTGAATTTTTAAAAAACATACAAATTTTACATATACAAGTTATTTGAAACTATATTTTATGTGTGATTCTAATTTTTATAAATATGAAAATGTATATAGTTTAAAATGCTAATAAAATGAAAACTGTTGATTTTTGGAACTTTATATAATAATACAAGAATTTTAGCATGAGTTAATTGTAGGTAAGTTTTGTTAAAATAAATTGAAGGAAAGCATTTTTATTTCTAAATAATTCTTACTTTTGTAGTTAAATGAGAGAATAGTATAATTTATTGAAAACTAAATAATAAATAAGAGATGACAAAAGCAGATATTGTTAACGAGATTAGTAAAAGTACAGGAATAGATAAAATTTCTGTGCAGAAAACAGTTGAAGCCTTTATGGAGGCTGTTAAAGGTTCGATGACGAGTGGAAAAAATGTTTATCTTCGTGGTTTTGGTAGTTTTATCGTAAAGAAAAGAGCAGAAAAGACTGCCCGTAATATTTCGAAAAATACTACTATTATCATACCTGAGCATTTTATTCCTTCTTTTAAGCCGGCCAAGTCATTTGTTTCTGCAGTTAAAACAATTAAAAAATAATTATCATGCCAAGTGGAAAGAAAAGAAAAAGACATAAAATGTCTACGCATAAGCGTAAAAAAAGATTACGCAAGAACAGACACAAAAGTAAATAGCGTATTCTTATTGGGGTAACTGATTATCCCGCAGATTAAATCTGAAGCGTTAAACACTTTGAATTTAATCTTTTTTATTTTACAATAAAAAAACGATTGAATATAAATGAAAAAAACGTTGTGAGTAGCGATCTAATTATTGACGTCTCTCCTTCGGAAGTGGTTATAGCTCTCTTGGAAGATAAACGTTTAGTTGAACTTACAAGAGCTAAAAGCGGAGCAAAATTTGAAGTTGGTGATATTTATCTTGGTAAGGTAAAGAAGATTATGCCAAGTCTCAACGCTGCATTTATTGACGTAGGTTATAAAAAAGATGCTTTTTTGCACTATCATGATTTGGGTCCACAATTTTCTACTTTAAATAAGTTTATGAAAATTGCCGGTTCTAAAAAGAGTGGTGCTTTTTCGGTTTCAAGAATTGGTTCTGAGCGTGATATTAATAAAAACGGAAAAATTACAGACGTTTTAAAATCAGGTCAGAATATATTAGTTCAGATTTCCAAGGAACCTATCTCTACAAAAGGTCCAAGACTTACATCCGAATTATCTTTTGCGGGTAGAAATTTAGTTCTTTTACCTTTTAGTGATAAGGTTAGTGTTTCTCAGAAAATTGAATCTATTGAAGAAAAGAATCGACTAAAAAAATTGATTCAGAGTATTAAACCGAGAAGATATGGCGTTATTGTCAGAACTGTTGCCGAGGGCAAACATGTTGCTGAACTTGATAGAGAGTTAAAAAAACTGATTATTCGTTTTGGAACTATTCTACCACGATTGAAGAAAGCTGTGGTGCCATCTTTAATTATTGGTGAAGTTAACAGAACAACAGCCATAATAAGAGACATTTATAACCCGGACTTTAGCGATATTATAGTAAATGATACTGATGCCGCCGAAGAAATTGCAGATTATATTGAGACTATTGATCCCGACAAGAAGAAAATTGTTAAAGAATATAAAGGTGGACAACCTATTTTCGACTATTATGGAGTTGAAAAGAAAGTGAAATCTTTATTCGGGAAGACTGTTTCGTTTAAAAACGGTGCTTATTTAATTATTGAACATACTGAGGCTTTTCACGTAATTGATGTGAATAGTGGGAATCGTTCTAAAGATGGTATGGATCAGGAATCAAATGCACTGGAAGTTGACCTTGCCGCTGCTGATGAAATTGCACGGCAACTGAGATTGAGAGATATGGGTGGGATTATTGTTATCGATTTTATTGATATGCATGATCCTGAAAACCGGCAAAAACTTTTTGACCGGATGAGAGAAAATATGGCTTCTGACCGGACAAAACATAATATACTACCTTTAAGTAAATTCTGTTTAATGCAGATTACACGACAAAGGGTTCGTCCTGAGGAACATGTGGAAACAGCGGAAGTGTGTCCTACCTGTAATGGAACAGGCAAAATTACACCTTCCATTTTGTTTACTGATGAATTGGAATGTAAAGTAAAATATATTTTTGAGGATTTGAACAAAAAGAAAATTACATTAAAAATTCATCCTTATATTGCTGCATTTCTTACTAAGGGGTTCTTTTCCCAAAGAATGAAATGGGCATTACATTATTTTAAAAGAATTAACATTATTGGAGTTGACTCCTATAATTATTTGGAATATCATTTCTTTGATGAGAATGATGAAGAAGTTATTTTTTAAAAGATAAAAATATTAATGCAGAATAAAATCTAATTATGATTGTCTGCAAGTTATTATATCAATTAAGCCTGGTCGCCTGACCAGGTTTTTTGTTGGCACTAGTAATAGAAATTTTTGAAGCTGATATTAATTTTGTTAATTTAGAGTATGAATGATTTTAGATTATCCGTTTTTCTGTCGGTTGTTAGGAATAAAAGCTTTACAAAAGCTTCAAATGAATTACATATATCACAACCTGCTATATCACAGCATATTAAAGAAATAGAAAAGTTCTATAATGTTAGGCTTATAGCCAGAAATAAAAATACTATATCATTAACACCACAGGGGGAAATTTTTCTTTCCTATGCAAATGATATTCATAATAAATATCAGGAACTGGAATTTGAAATGAACCTTGCCAGTCAGAATAATAAAGGTAAACTTATACTTGGTGCAAGTACAACTATATCACAATACGTATTGCCTCCGATTATGGCTGTATTTATGAAAAGATTTCCTGAAATTGAATTATCACTTATTTCCGGAAACAGTGAGCAGATAGAAGAATCTGTATATAACAGAACCGTAGATTTTGGTTTTGTTGAAGGGCTTATTCATAAAAAGGAATTTAATTATTCTGTTCTTGCAAAAGATGAACTTGTTTTGGTCACTTCTTTCGAGAATAATACAATGGATGAGATAAATACAGATAAACTTAAAACATTACCGCTTATAGTCAGGGAAAATGGTTCAGGTACTCTGGCAGTTTTGCAAAACACTTTAAAAAATCATAATATCAAGTTATCTGATCTAAATATAATTATGCAACTGGGAAGTTCTGAGAGTATAAAACGCTTTTTAAAATTAAGTAAGTGTTATGCTATAATTTCCATAGCGGCTATTCATGATGAGCTGAAGGATAATAAATTAAGGATTATAGAAATTAAAGATATTATTATAGAAAGGCAATTTCATTCTATAGCACTTACCGGAACACAAAATAAATTATCAGATAAGTTTTTTCAATTTGCAAAAGTTGCCCATAAGAATATGTTATAACTTATAACTATTTGGTATTGGATACGCAAGTCTCTTTACCATATCTTTGCCTGGAATTTAAACAAAAGATATGATAAAGAAAGTGTTATTTATAGCAGTGGGAATTGCAACAGTATTTCTGTCTCCGGCTTTAGCGTTGTTTTCCGGAATTTTACTTGCATTTACAATTAAACCCCAATTTTTAAAAGAGACAAAATTGCTCTCAAAATATTTATTACAGATTTCTGTAGTAGGTCTGGGTTTTGGAATGAATCTTCAGAAATCCCTTCAGGCATCTTCTGATGGTATGATTTTCACTATTGTTTCTGTTGTTACAGTTATGAGTATTGGTGTTATTCTTGGCAGGGTATTTCATATAGATAAAAGACTCTCTTACCTTATTGCAACAGGAACGGCTATTTGCGGAGGTAGTGCTATTGCAGCCGTCTCGCCTGTTATAAAGGCAAATGATAATCAGATCTCTGTTTCACTCGCTGTGATTTTTACATTAAATGCCATCGCTATGTTTATTTTTCCTCCTATAGGACACTGGATGGATTTAAGCCAGACTCAGTTTGGTACCTGGGCTGCCATTGCTATTCATGATACAAGTTCTGTTGTGGGTGCAGGTCAGATGTATGGGCAGAAGGCTTTGGAAGTAGCTACAACAGTTAAACTAACCAGGGCTCTGTGGATTATACCATTATCTGTTTTTTCAACATTTGTATTCAAAGATTCTGACAGAAAAAGTATTTCAATTCCATGGTTTATTTTCTTATTTATTCTGGCTATGATTTTTAATACTTATGTACATATTATGCCTACTATTTCGATGATTATAAGTCAGTTTGCTCACCGAGCATTAAGTGTAACTTTATTTTTTATAGGTAGTATGTTATCTTTTAAGGCTCTAAAAGATGTCGGTTATAAGCCAATTGTTCTGGGTGTCTGTATATGGATAATTATTGCATCTATGGCTATGGTTGTTGTGTGTAATTTGATATAATTTGTAACCACACGAAGAGGTAAAGCTGTTATAGATGATTTTTACGTTTACTAATGTTATGTGTATGGTTTTCTTTACCATCCTTGAAAATAGTTACTTTTTTTCCATCATTAAAAGAATTACATCATTCCCACATTATAATAAGCATGAGCTAATACCTTTTCCTTAATATCAGTAGAGTTTTTGCAGAATTCGAGATTGTTTTTTGAAAGTTCAAAGGCTTGGGTGATATCACCTGCTTTAAG
>JAENXA010000090.1 GCA_016649735.1 Prolixibacteraceae bacterium
GGAGGAAGAAGATGAATAACAAGTAATTTATCATTGACCACAAAAAAATAAAGGAATATGACAATACATGTAGAGCAGAGGGAAGCCTATAACCCTCATGATTTTAAAGGGTATGATACTACCCGTATCAGAAAAGAATTTCTGATGGAAAAAGTTATGGAGAAAGATAGTATAAATTTAATCTATTCTCAGATTGAACGTTTTGTTGTTGGTGGAGCTGTACCTGTAACTAAAACATTATCTCTTGAACCAATTGATGAACTGAAAGCTAATTATTTTTGTGAA
Organism: Prolixibacteraceae bacterium; assembly: GCA_016649735.1. Lineage (GTDB taxonomy): Bacteria > Bacteroidota > Bacteroidia > Bacteroidales > Prolixibacteraceae > JAENXA01. The sequence goes on from JAENXA010000090.1 coordinate 286, forward strand.
AGACGTGAAGTAGGAATCATTAATGTAGGTGGTAAAGGTACAGTTACTGTTGACGGAGAAGATTTTATAATGAATTGCAAAGATGCTCTTTATATCGGAAAAGGTGCAAAAAAAATTGATATGAAATCTGATGATGCGAATAAACCTGCTCATTACTATATCAATTCAGCTCCTGCTCATAAATCTTATCCTAATAAGAGAATTACACTTCAGGATGCCAATGTTTTACATATGGGAGCCCTGGAAACTTCAAATGAGAGAAATATCAATCAGCTGATGATTAATTCAGTTGTTCCAACATGTCAGTTACAGATGGGAATGACAGAATTGAAACCCGGGAGCGTATGGAATACTATGCCTGCTCATACCCACAGCAGAAGAAGTGAATTTTATTTTTATTTTGAAGTACCCGAAGGACAGTCTGTATGTCATTTCATGGGACAACCACAGGAAACACGTCATATATGGATGCAAAATGAACAACTTGTTATTTCTCCGCCATGGTCTATTCATTCAGCAGCCGGAACAAGTAACTATATCTTTATCTGGGGTATGGGTGGTGAAAATCTGGATTATAACGATATGGATGTTGTAAAAATTCCTGATTTAAAATAAAATATATAACGATGAAGAAACCTAACGAATTATTTGATTTATCAGGGAAAGTTGCTCTTGTTACCGGTGCTACTCATGGTATTGGAATGGCAATAGGTAAGGCACTTGCTCTTGCCGGAGCTACATTGTGTGTCAACGGACATTCAGAAGCAAATCTCGAAGATTGCAAAAAGGAATATAAGAAAGAAGGTATTGATGTTCATACATTTTTATTTGATGTTACAGAAGAGGAAGAAGTAGACAGAGGCATATCCGAAATAGAAAAAAAAGTAGGTGATATTGACATTTTGGTGAATAACGCCGGGATTATTAAAAGAATTCCTATTCTTAAAATGAAGGTTGAGGAATATAAACAGGTAATTGATGTTGATCTGGTTGCTCCTTTTATCGTTGCTAAACGTGTAGCACCTAAAATGATTGCAAAACGTTACGGTAAAATCATTAATCTTTGCTCTATGATGAGTGTTTACGGAAGAAATTCTGTTTCTGCTTATGCTGCAGCAAAAGGCGGATTAAAATTACTGACTGAAAATATGTGTTGCGAATGGGCAAAATATAATGTTCAGATTAATGCACTTGGGCCGGGTTATATTGCCACTTCACAGACTGCGCCTATAAGAGTGGACGGACATCCGTTTAACGACCTTGTTATGACTCGTACACCGGCAGGTTGCTGGGGTAAAACGGATGATGTAGGTTATGCAGCATTATTTCTTGCTTCAGGTGCAGCTAATTTCATTAACGGACAGGTTTTATTTGTTGATGGAGGCATCCTTGCCAATTTTGGATATGTTAAAGGCGAAAATGATATTTAATATTGAAAAATTTTAAGGACTACATTTCGCAGGAAGCTTATAAAATTGCAAATCCTTTAATTATCAAAATTAAATAGATTTAGGTAATAAGAAGGCTTTTATAAGTTGTATGAAAATTGTTTCAATAAAAAGAGTTCGGAATTTCCGGACTCTTTTTATTGATGGTTGTTAACTCTTTCATGAATTTATTTTTTATTTTTGTAGTTATACTCACCAGAAGATCAAAACATGGCATTAAACTATATATGGATATTCTTTTTTCTTGTAGCTTTTATAGTAGGGTTAGTCAGGCTTATATTTTTCGGAGATACTCAGGTATTTTCCGAAATGATGAATTCCACTTTTGATAATGCTAAAACAGGTTTCGAAATTTCGTTGGGATTAACAGGAGTGCTGACTCTGTGGATGGGAATAATGAAAATTGGGGAAGATGGTGGAGCGGTAAGAGTTTTTTCGAAAATGGTTGGTCCTCTTTTTAGAAAATTATTTCCTGATCTTGGTAAAGATCATCCTGCTCATGCATCTATACTTTTGAATATAGCTGCTAATATGCTTAATCTGGATAATGCTGCAACACCTATGGGACTTAAAGCTATGCAGGAAATGCAGGAGACAAATCCGCATAAGGATACAGCATCGAATTCGCAGATTATGTTTCTTGTTCTTAATACATCCGGATTAACGATTTTGCCTGTGAGTATAATGGTATATCGTGCACAATTAGGTGCTGCCAATCCAAGTGATATTTTTATTCCTATCATGATAGCTACTTATTTTTCTACTATTGTAGGACTTATTTCAGTGTCATTTTATCAGAAAATAAAATTATGGGATAAGACAATTATGGCTTATTTGGGAGGACTTACTCTATTCATAATTTCACTTATCTGGTATTTCTCAACTCTTGATAAGGATCAGATAACGGCTGTTTCAAATATTGTCAGTAATCTGGTGCTGTTTTCCATTATTATCTCTTTTATATTACTTGGTGTAAAACATAAAATTAATGTTTACGATTCATTTATAGAAGGAGCAAAAGATGGATTTAAAACAGCGGTAAAGATTATTCCTTATTTGGTAGCTATATTGGTTGCCATAGGTGTATTTCGTGCTTCAGGTGCCATGGATGCTTTTATTAACGGAATAGCCTGGATTTTTTCACATTTAGGAATAAACACTGACTTTATAGGCGCTTTACCTACGGCTTTAATGAAACCTCTTAGCGGTAGTGGAGCAAGAGGAATGATGGTTGATGCCATGACTACTTATGGACCTGATTCTTTTGTGGGACGGGTGGCAAGTACTCTTCAGGGTTCCACAGATACTACATTTTATATTTTGGCTGTTTATTTTGGTTCTGTGGGAATTAGAAAAACCAGATATGCCGTAGTATGTGGATTGTTAGCTGATTTTGCCGGAATTATCGCTGCCATATTTATTTCTTATTTGTTTTTCCATTAAAACAGAATTAAGAACAAAAAATTAAGAATCAATAAAAAAAAGAATAAAGTGGAGACAATTGATTAATAGTCTCTACTTTTGCATAAAAATATGGAATATGGAAGGTGAAGGTTTAAACCAAATTATTTTTTCCACAAATACGATTGAGTTTGTAACTGTAGCTAAAGGATATTGTAACCTGCTTGAGAATGCAGAGAATTCTACAGCAAAAGATTTGATGTGGAAAACTCAGAGAATTTTACCATTGCTTTATTTTAAAGCAAGTGTTTTACCCGAATTTGAAAGCACGGAGGATATGGTTCTTGAAAAATATGTTCAGGAGGTGGATTATCATATACTTATTCAGCAACTTGTTACATTACTTGGAGATAATGATATTTCGAGGGAGGAAGAAAGACTTGATTCTTCTAATTCTCCGTGGACTATAAGTATATCGGAGAGTTTATGTGATATATATCAGGATTTGAAGAATTTTATTATGTCTTTTCGCACAGCAAGTGATGCTATTATGCAGGAATCTTTATGGCAGTGTATTGATAGCTTTAAACATTACTGGGGAGCAGTTCTCTTAAATGTGCTTAAAGCTATTCATAATTTGAATTATTCTGACATTGAATGGGATAATGAAGAAATTTCTTCAGATTCAGATTCAGATTCAGATTCAGATAAAAAATATAAAACTCCGGATTTTATGAATAAATATTTTAAAAATAATCAGAAAGGATAGGAATGTTTCAGGAAAGTATAACTAAAGAGGAGTTGGAAGAGTTGCCGTTAAAGGCTTTTGAAGGAGAAATTATTGTTGTAGAAGATCAGTCGGTTCTTAAGGATTCTGTAGCGTATCTGAAAAAATGTAAAATTTTAGGTTTCGATACAGAGACGAAGCCTTCGTTTAAGAAGGGGGTATCCAATTCAGTGTGTTTACTTCAGCTTTCTACTGAAGATAAGGCATTTTTATTCAGAATACATAAAACAGGACTTCCTAAATCGCTGAGAGATATATTATCTGATCCTGAAATATTAAAATCAGGTGTAGCTATCCGTGATGATATAAAAGGACTTCAGAAAATTGAACCGTTTAAAGACGGTGGTTTTATAGAATTACAGACGGAAGTTGGAAATTTTGGAATTAATGATATGAGTTTGAAAAAATTAGCAGGTATTACTATGGGTATACGTGTTTCAAAAATGCAGAGGTTATCCAACTGGGAAGCAGAAAAGCTTAGCAGAGCTCAGAGAATTTATGCGGCTACCGATGCATGGGTTTCATATATGATTTTATTTTATTTGACACGAGAAATATAATGGATAAAATAATAGTCGTTGTATTAAATAAAGGCAGAGAACAATCTATAAAACGTTTTCACCCCTGGATCTTTTCGGGTGCAATTAAGTCTGTAGAAGGAACTCCAAAGGAAGGTGAAATAGTAAGAGTTGTGTCTAACCATGGAGAATTTTTGGCACTGGGGCATTATCAGGTAGGATCTATTACCATAAGGATTGTTTCTTTTGATGATGTGCAAATAGACCATGAATTTTGGAAAGAACAAATATCAAAAGCTATAGAGGTAAGGAAATCTCTTGGCCTTTTTTATTCGGATGAGACAAATGTTTTCCGTCTTGTTCATGGTGAAGGAGATTCTTTGCCCGGTCTTATAATTGATTTTTATAACGGTACGGCAGTAATTCAATCTCATTCTATAGGAATGTATCAGCTTAGGAATGAATTTGCTGAAATTCTTCATGAATTGCTTGAAGAAAAGCTTGAAGCTGTATATTTTAAAAGTAATAAATCCCTTTCAGGAAGGGGAAGTATAGCTGAACTGGAAAATGGTTTTTACGGAACTGATCATTCACAATCTCCTGTTATTGTTAAAGAATATGGAAATAAGTTTAATGTGGATTTTATAGAAGGACAAAAAACAGGATTCTTTATTGATCAGCGTGAAAATCGTCATCTTTTAATGGATTTTGCAAAAGACAGAGATGTTTTAAATATGTTTGGCTATACAGGAGGTTTTTCTGTATATGCTCTTAAAGGAGGAGCTAAACATGTTGATACAGTAGATGCTTCAGCAAGAGCAATGGAACTTACTGATAAAAACGTTAGTGTTAATGGAGATATTGATGATCATAAGTCTTTTGTTTGTGATGCTGCTGATTTTATGAAAGATATAAAGGATAAATATGATTTAATTATTCTTGATCCTCCTGCTTTTGCAAAACACAGAAGTGCTCTATCTCAGGCTTTGCAGGCTTATAAACGATTAAATCAGAAAGCTTTGGAACAGATTCGTCCCAAAGGAATATTATTTACTTTTTCATGCTCTCAGGTTGTTACCAAAGAGAAATTTAGAGAGGCTGTTTTTTCTGCAGCTGCATTGTCAAAAAGAAGAGTGCGTATACTTTATCAGCTTACTCAGCCGGCTGACCATCCTATAAGTATTTATCATCCTGAGGGAGAATACCTGAAAGGTTTAGTATTATATGTTGAATAGTACTTATCTAATAATTATGAGAGTCAATAATGCCTGTTTTTCTTCTATTTAGGTGTTTTTTAATATTTTTCCATGTTTTTATTAAAAAAATGAGCTAATCTATTTGGAAGATCAAAACAATAGTTACTTTTGTACATAATAAAACAATAAAAAATCTTTTTTACAGGGTTATTTGTTGGAAAAGATGATTTGTTTTATTAATATTGTTGATGTTTTTAGATTTTTCAATTTTTGGTAATAAGAGTAATATTTTCCGAAAGTCAGAAAAAGGAAGTCTAATATTTTCTATTATTTAATTTTATTTTTTCTATTATGAATATTTATGTAGGTAACTTAAACTACAGCGTTAAAGAAGAAGACCTTAACGAACTATTTTCCGAATACGGAGAAGTTGTTTCAGTAAAACTTATCAAAGATCGTGAAACTGGTAGAGCAAAAGGATTTGCTTTTGTAGAAATGACTAATGATGACGAAGCTACAAAGGCTATTGAAAATCTGGATGGTTCAGATTTAGAGGGAAGAAACATGAAGGTTAATCAGGCTAAGCCAAGAGAACCTCGTACTCCCAGGTATTAAAATTTTATCAAAAGGAATTTAATTTCCTTTTGTATTTTATTAGAGAGAAGTTTGAATCTTTTTTAAGGTTTTGATTTCTCTTTTTTTTTGCGGTAAATATCCAAGCCTTTGTTTTGAGCAAAAAAAAGACAGGCATATGCCTGTCTCAATATTATATTGATATTCTTTTTTTAGAACAGATATTTAATCAACATACATACTCTGTTGTTGGAAATATTGTGTGTATTATTTACATCACCGTCTGATTGCACAGTTCCGTATGCAACAGTTGTTCTTTCATATTCAATACCCAAAGTTAAATTCTCTACATTGTA
>JAENXA010000029.1 GCA_016649735.1 Prolixibacteraceae bacterium
GTCTTCTTGAAACACATAGAAACATTGTCCTGGTGGAAATATCTTCATCTGTTGACAGTGCAAGTGTTACATATATAGATGATAAATGGGCTTATCCCCAGGCTGTTATAAGTATAAAAGCTTCTTCTTCTGAATCTTTTCTTGAAGTTTTACACAGAAATTCAGATAAAATGGTTTCCCGATTTTTAAAAGCAGAGAGAAATCGGCTTCAGATTAATTATAGGAAACAGGCAGATCAGGGATTGATAAAAAAGATTAAGGATAAATTTAATATTAGTATTGTTATTCCCCACGGTTTTAAAATAGGAATAAATAAAAAGGATTTTATGTGGATCAGATATGATACCGGAGATATAACCCAGGGACTATTTATTTATTCATTTCCTTATAAATCTGATAGCACATTTACTGCTAATTATGTGTTGAATAAACGTGATTCTCTTTTAAAAGATTATGTTGAAGGGCCAACAGAGGGAAGTTATATGACAACTGAGCGAAGGGCCACTCCGTTTATGAATGTTTTCCGTTACAAAAACAACTATAGCTGTGAACTTCGTGGCTTATGGCGTGTGGAAAATGATTTTATGGGAGGACCATATGTTAATTTAAGTGTCTTGGATGCTTCAAAAAGTCGCGTAATTGTATTAGACGGCTTTGTATATGCTCCCAGATTTAAAAAACGTAATTATTTGCGTCAGATGGAAGCAATTATTTATTCACTTAAATTACCAGATCAGGCTGCAAATGACAAAATAGAGAGTCAGGTAAAGATGGGAAATTGAATGGCATTAAAATTTTGTATTCATTAAGAAAATACTTGCAAAAAGATTTAAAAAAATCCGATTACTCAAATAATATAGTAATCGGATTTTTTTATATTCTTTTTAACGTACTGTTAATTATAATTTTGCATGATTTGATTCTTAACAGCAATTGGATTAAAATCAGCAGTTATGGTTTTTTCTGAGCCATCTGGAAGAGTAATATTATAAGAGGTAATTTCTCCGTTCTCAGAATTAATTTCAACCAGCTTTTGTAATTTTTTCCCTTTTTTCATATACCAAGAATTATCGTTTTCACTGAAAATCAATTTCCCTTCGTTTTGTAAACTTTCCCGTTCTGCAGATGTTATTTCTTTCTGTTTTCTTGTTAAGCGGTATTCTTTTCCGTTCAGTTCAAATGATTTTTGGTCTGTAGATACCATACTATTTCCTGTCCAGAATTCTATGGAATTGAGAACAACTCCGTCTACGAAAAGTGTAGCCGAATAAACAGGCAGAATTATAAATGCCAAAAATACAGCTTCATTCCCTGGTTTAGAACCAAGATTATTGTTCCAGCGATAAAGAGAATTTGTTAAATTGAAACTGCCAATGCAGCTGCTTAATGATAGAATAATAGCCACTAATGCTACTTTTCCAAAACATGAAAATTTTTTCATACGATTTAATTTTTTTATTTATTTTACTTAAAGTTAAGAATAAAAATGAAATAATAAAAAAAATAAATGCGTTGCCATGTAAGTTGCTGTATTTAAGGGTTGTACGTTTATTCTGTAATTGCGTTTTTCCTTTTAATGTTGTCAAGAAAATAATGTATCATTTTGTATAGAGAATCTTCGCTTATTAGTTCATCACTTGTGTCAACTAATTTTTCTAACTGCGTTCTGTCAAAACTCAATATTGTATTTGCATAAATACCGGTAAATTTCATGCCGGCAGATATAATGCGTTCCAGTGATGTCATCTGTTTGGTTTCCAGTGTTTCGTCAAATACAATATTTATTGGCAGTAATTTACTAAGACAATTAGTTATAGTTTGATTTTTAACGTACGAATTCCCGTTAACGTTAATGATAACAGGTAATTTTTGTATACGGGATATTTCGTATAAATATCTTGCAACAACATTAACGGCAATAAAATTTTGTGTTGAGTAGGGTTTTATTTTAATACGTACTGTTTCATTGGGATGTCTCTTTGCAAGACTTTTTATACGTTTTGCGAAATCGAATACGCCATAGTTAGTTGTGGTAACGCCTGTTTCGCGATTTCCAACAACCTGGGCTAATCTTATAATATGAAGATTAAATTTTTTCCTTTCCATATGTGCTTTTAGCCTGTTTTCTGCAAAACGTTTAGATTGTTCGTAATAATTTCTGAACTGTTCGATTTCAGCATCAGGATAAAATTTTTCCAGAAATGGTTCTTTAGTTTTGCCGCATGAATAAACAGTGCTAATATAGAAAAAACGAGATGAAGGTGTTGCGTATTTAAGATAAGTAGAAATGGCATTTTCCATACCGTTTATATTTGTACTGAATATTTCTTCTTTGTCTTTTTCACTGAATTTCAGGTTGGCGGCAAAATGGAAGAAATCCACATCCTCGTTAAAAATTTCGGAGAGACTGGTTTCTGAAAGTGCAAAATTTTCCTCTTTCAGTTCATAATCATATACTTTTATGTCAGCTATTTGTCCCTTACTTGCGCCTGTCTTTAAAATGGCTTTTTCTATACGTTTCTGCGATGATTCTCTGCAGTTTTTTCTTGCAAATGCAGTCACCTTTTGGTTATGTTCTGTTAGTTCTTTTATGAAGTGTGATGCAACAAATCCGTTGGCACCGTCAATAACTATCTTTCGCATATCTATCAATTAACAATATTAAATTTCTATACTGAGAAAACAAAAGTAGTTAAATGATGAAATAAAATAACAGTAAATATTGGAAAGTCTTAAGTGAAAAGTTGAAATGTCTACAATAAAAGAGAAAATGACCAAATTTTTAATTTTTGCTGATTGCTTTAAGGTTATGTGGATTGCATTAGATACTCCTTGCGGATTTTAGGTTATATTTAAACTTTCTTAAAAACAGCAAATGTAAAAGAGAAATTATTATATTAGGTATGCAATAAAATATTGTAAATTAGAGAATTAGTGATGATTATTTTAGAAGGATATGACAAAAAAGAATTTATGTTTTTCTCCTGAATGGGAACATCAGAGTGGTGTTTTACTAATATGGCCAGACCGGAACACCGACTGGTGTTCAGATCTTTTGGGAGTATTGGCTGTTTATGAGCAAATTGCAAAGGAAATTTTATTGCATGAAAAACTTTTGTTAGTCTGCAGAAACTATCAAGAGTTACCATTATTTTTACAAAAGAAGAATAAACAATTGTGTATCATTGAAATGGAATTCAATGATACATGGGCCCGGGATTCCGGACCACTTACTGTGTTTGAAAATGGTTATCCTGTTTTGTTGAATTTCAGGTTTAACGGATGGGGCATGAGATATGCTGCCTGTTATGATAATCAAATTTCTTCAGGGCTTTTTAAGAAAAATATTTTTTTAAAAGAGGTTGAACTGAAAAATTATTCCGATTTTGTTCTGGAAGCAGGCTCTGTTGAAAATAATGGGGCAGGTTGTCTTTTAACGACTGATTCCTGTCTTTTATCTAAGAACAGGAACGAACCAAAAAACAAGAAAGAAATTGAAACTTTATTAAAAAAAGTTCTTTATCTTAAAAAAATAATATGGTTACATAATGGTTCTTTGGCAGGAGACGATACAGACGGTCATATAGATATGATGGCCAGATTCTGTGGCAAAGATACTATAGCTTATGTGAAATGCTACAGGGAAGATGATGAGCATTTTTTGTCTCTTGAAAAAATGGAGAAAGAACTTCTTAATGCAGTAGATCAGGATGGTAGTCCGTTTAATCTTATACCTGTTCCTCTTCCTGATCCTGTCTTTGATATAGACAGATGCAGACTGCCGGCTAGTTATTTAAATTTTTTAATTTTAAATGATGCTGTACTTGTTCCTGTTTACAATGTTTCTCAGGATAAAATAGCTCTGGATATTATGGTAACCTTATTTCCGGGACGTCAAATCGTTCCGGTTTACAGTGTTCCGTTAATTCGTCAGCATGGAGCAATTCATTGCGTGTCAATGCAGTTCCCGGAAGGAGTATTATAAGATAAAAATTAAGCATATGATAAAACTTAAAGTAGGTCTGGTTCAGCAGAAAAATTGTGATGATAAAGAAAAAAACAAGCAAAAACTTGCTTTTAATATTTGCGAATGTGCTAATAAGGGAGCTAAACTGATCGTTTTACAGGAATTACATAATACTCTGTATTTTTGTCAGACAGAAAATGTTGAAAATTTTGAACTTGCTGAAACTATTCCCGGTCCTTCATGTGATTTTTTCGGGCAGCTTGCAAAAGAACTTAATATTGTACTGGTGACATCTATTTTTGAAAAAAGGACAACCGGCCTTTATCATAATACAGCAGTAGTATTTGAAAATGATGGTTCTATTGCCGGTATTTATAGAAAGATGCATATACCTGATGATCCGGGATTTTATGAAAAGTTTTATTTTTCTCCCGGAGATCTGGGATTTATACCGGTTAAGACCTCTGTTGGGAAGTTGGGCGTAATGGTATGTTGGGATCAGTGGTTTCCTGAAGCTGCGAGATTAATGACACTGGGTGGTGCTGATATGCTTATTTATCCTACTGCTATTGGTTGGGATCCAAATGATGATAAAAGTGAACAGAGAAGACAGCTCGATTCCTGGCAGATAATACAGAGATCTCATGCAGTAGCCAATGGATTGCCTGTTATAAGCGTTAACAGAGTGGGTATAGAGCCTGATCCTTCTGAGGTGACTAATGGTATCCAATTTTGGGGAAATAGTTTTATCTGTGGTCCTCAGGGAGAAATATTATCACAGGCGGATTCTAAGAACGAGGAAAATTTAATTGTAGATATTGACATTGAAAGATCTGAGAAGGTTAGAAGAATCTGGCCATTTCTTAGGGACAGACGAATAGATGCATATAAAAATCTCAAGAAAAGATTTTTATAAAATTTAAAAGTCTTGCAAAAAAAATGTATTTAATATTATGACTGATTTGAAGTTAGTTGTATGCGTAATAAATAATTACCTTATTATATTGGATTTTAATTAATCTAGAAGAAATCTTCATAATCAGATGAACCTGAACCATTTGGATCTTTTGTATCACAATCCAGATTAATTGTAAAATTCTGTGGTTTTTCAAATTCATGATCCGGTTTATATTCCAGAGTCTTATCTGCATATACTTTTTTTATAAAACGTGCCCAGATAGGAAGTGCCATATTAGCTCCCTGTCCTTTACTTATGTTATCAAAGTGAATACTTCTCAGGTCTCCGCCTGTCCATGCTCCGGCAACAAGCTGAGGGGTTATTCCCATAAACCATCCGTCTGATTGATTCTGGGTTGTTCCTGTTTTCCCGGCTATAGGACCGGGTATATGTCCGTAAACAGGATTCCATCGTAAACGTATTCCTGTTCCCTGGTCAATTACACCGCGCAACAAATTAATCATAAGATAAGCAGTTTGTTCATCAATAGCGTCATGTTTTTCGGGCTGGAATTGTGCAATAATATGACCATGTTTATCTTCAATTCTTGTAACAAAATAAGGTCGCGTAAAAATACCTTTATTACCAAAGGTTCCGTATGCTCCTACCATTTCAAAAAGAGAAATATCCGAGGTCCCCAGAAAAAGAGATGGTACAGGATCTATATAACTGAAAATCCCCATTTTTCTCATTACTTCAACTACAGACTGCGGATTAAACTGTTTCATAATCCATGCAGAAATCTGGTTAACGGAATGTGCAAGTCCCCATTTAAGGGTAACCATTTTCCCGTCAAATTCTGATTTATCAGAATTTTTAGCTTCCCATATCTTGCCATCAGGCATAAAAAATTGTTGCTTTACATTCGGAACTTTTGTGCATGGTGACAATCCGTTTTGCATGGCAAGAGTATAGAGAAAAGGTTTTACTGTTGATCCTATCTGCCGTTTTCCTCCTTTTGCCATGTCATACATAAAATATTTATAATCCGGACCTCCTACATATGCTCGTACCTGTCCTGATTTAAGGTCCATTGCCATAAAGGAAGAACGCAAATATCTAAGTTCATGACGAATAGAATCCATGGGGGTCATTGTGGTATCTATTTCTCCTTTTTCGTTCCATGCAAAAACTGATAGTTCATCAGGGGTATTGAAATTTTTCTGAATTTCTTTATCTTTCATTCCTGCATGTTTTAAAACACGATAACGTTCACTTTTGCGCATGCAGAATTTTAGTAGATTGTTGACCTGTTTTGTATCCATATCATTTGAAAATGGTGGATGAGAAAGATTTTCCATATTGCGTTCAAAATCAGGTTGCAAATCCATTTTAAGGTGTGTAGTTACAGCTTCTTCAGCATATTGTTGCATCCTGTAATCAAGAGTTGTGTATATTTTTAATCCGTCCTGATATAGATTATAGTTGGTTCCGTCAGGTTTTTTGTTCTTTTTGCACCATCCGTAAAGAGGATTTGTGACCCATTCTGTTGAATCTTCCCTGTACTTTGAGTTTTGCCATGAAGCATATTTTGAGCGGTTAGGTTTCCCTGCTCCCATTGTAATACGTAAATATTCTCTAAAATAGGTAGCCAGTCCGTTTTTGAAATTTTCACGATGGAAATCCAGTTCCATGGGAAGAGCAGAGAGAGAATCCATCTGGTCTATAGTAATAAAATTATATTTTTCCATTTGCTGAAGAATGGTATTTCTTCTGCCAAGTGTAAGCTCAGGTCTGCGCACAGGATTGTATAATGCTGAATTTTTAGCCATTCCCACCAGCATGGCTGACTGTTGAATATTAAGAGAGTCCGGTAATGTATTGAAATAAATGCGGGCGGCAGATTTTATACCTACAGCAAGATTTAAAAAATCATATTTATTAAGATACATTGTTATTATTTCTTCTTTAGTATAGCTTCTTTCCAGTTTGACTGCTATTACCCATTCTTTAAATTTTCGAAGTACAAGATCTAATTTGCTGTCAAGATGATTTCTTGGAAATAACATTTTAGCCAACTGCTGGGTGATTGTGCTTCCTCCTCCTGAACTGGAATCTCCTGTTATAACGCCTTTTAAAACACGGAAAAGCCCTCTGATGTCTATTCCTGAATGTTTATAAAATCGAACATCTTCGGTGGCTATTAATGCGTCAATAAGATTTTTGGGCAGTTGGTCATAGGTTACATAAGATCTGTTTTCACGAAAATAACGTCCGAGAACTTTGTTATCACGGGTTATTACCTCCGAGGCAAACAGATTTTGCGGATTTTCCAGTTCTGTGAATGAAGGCATTTCACCAAGGTCTCCTTTTGAAATGGTGAAAAATAGCATAAATACACAAAGAACCAGAAATGTGAAAATTGACCAGAACCAGATTGTATATTTTCTGAAATTATGATTCATATTTAAATGTTTTATTACAGATAATTCTAAACAAAGATAAACATAATGAATAAATAATTTTTTGTAAAAATAAATCTATATGGAAATATATTTTAAAAGAGATATAATCTTTTGTGATTATGATTCGATATAAGTGGTTATTAGCCTTATATTAAGATTGTTAAATGAATTTAATTTTTATAATAAAATTATATCTACGGCTATAATTTTATTATAGATTTTTTGTTGTTTTTATCACTTTTGAAGTGTTAATAAAGGTACTGGAAAATAAAATTATCTTCTAATAATTTGAAGTTGGCCTTACATTTTCCTTAATTTGCAGAAATTTTACTAAAAAACAGCAGCATTTATGCATGAAAATTTAGTTATCGTAGAATCTCCGGCAAAAGCGAAAACCATCGAGAAATTCTTAGGGAAAGATTTTATTGTTACGGCCAGCATGGGACATATAAGAGATCTTGAAAAGAAAAATTTTGGGATTGATCTTGAACATGATTATAAGCCTATTTATGTTGTTTCTCCTGATAAAAAGAAAGTGGTTGCTACTTTAAAGAAATATGCCAAGGAAGCTAAGACAGTCTGGCTGGCATCTGATGAAGATAGAGAGGGTGAGGCAATTGCCTGGCATCTGAAAGAGGTTTTGAAACTTGATCCGGCAAGAACAAAAAGAATCGTTTTTCACGAAATTACTAAAAGTGCTATTTTAGATGCAATAAAAAATCCAAGAACAATTGATATTAATCTGGTAAATGCACAACAGGCTCGTCGTGTTCTTGACAGAATAGTTGGGTTTGAGGTATCTCCTGTTTTATGGAAAAAGGTAAAGCCTTCTCTTTCGGCCGGACGTGTTCAATCTGTTACTGTACGTCTTATTGTTGAGAGAGAACGTGAGATTATGAAATTTGAGTCTAAATCATTTTTTCGTGTTATTGCAGTTTTTTATATTTCTGATGATCAGGGGAATTTATCTGAATTAAATGCAGAGCTTAATCGTCGTTTTGATAAAAAGGAAGAAGTTCTGGCCTTTTTAGAGAAATGCAGGAATGCGGAATTTTCTATAGAAAAAAAAGTAACCAGACCTTCCAAAAGAAGTCCGTCTACTCCGTTTACTACCTCAACTCTTCAGCAGGAAGCCGGCCGGAAACTAGGATATTCCGTTTCGCAGACTATGTCAATTGCACAACATCTGTATGAGCAGGGAAATATAACATATATGCGTACCGATTCCGTTAATTTGTCATCTCTTGCTATTAATACGGCAAAGGATGCTATAATAAAAATGTATGGAGAAAAATATTCCAAATCACGTCAGTATAAAACAAAGACAAAAGGAGCTCAGGAGGCTCATGAAGCTATTCGTCCTACCCATATGGATCAACCTGAAGTAGAAGGCTCTAATTACGAAAAAAGGCTGTATGATTTAATATGGAAACGTGCAGTTGCTTCGCAGATGGCGGATGCCAGACTTGAAAAAACTACAATTTCTATTAAAGTATCAGGAATTCCCGAACTTTTTCAATCAACAGGAGAGGTGATTATTTTTGACGGATTTATGAAAGTATATATGGAATCTTCAGAAAATGGAGAAGATTCAGTAACAAAAGGACTTCTTCCTCCTGTAAAGGTTGGCCAGAAAGTAACGTCAAAAAGTATTTTGGGAACTGAATATTTTTCACAGAAACCGCCGCGCTATTCAGAATCAAGTCTTGTTAAAAAGATGGAAGAACAGGAAATTGGTCGTCCTTCTACATACGCTCCGACTATTACAACTATTCAGAACAGGGGGTATGTTGTTAAGGAAGATCGTGAAGGAGAAGAACGTAAATATGTTCAGTATACCTGTAAGGAAGGAGAGATAACCCAAAAGATAAATACGAGAATTTACGGTGCGGAAAGATCTAAATTGTTTCCTACAGATATAGGAATGGTAGTAAACGATTTTCTTGTAAAATATTTCAGTAAAATTATGGATTACGATTTTACTGCCAATGTTGAAGTGGATCTTGACGGAGTAGCTGAAGGTAAAAAACAATGGACTAAGTTAATAGATGAATTCTATCGTCCGTTTCATCATGATGTTGAGCAGGCGCTGGAGATGTCGGAACATACCAACGGAGAAAAAAAGCTTGGTGTTGATCCTGTTAGCGGTAAGAATGTTTTTGTAAGAGTTGGCCGTTTCGGACCTTTAGCACAGATTGGAGACAGGGAGGATGAAAATAATAAACCCAGATATGCCAGTCTTCGTACCGGACAAAGGATTGAATCTATTACTTTGGAAGAAGCTCTGGATTTATTTAAATTTCCACGTGAACTTGGAGAATATGAGGGAAAAAAAGTTACGGTTGCAATTGGACGTTTTGGCCCGTATGTAAGACATGATAACAAATTCGTTTCTCTTGAGAAGGACGTGGATGATCCTTCTTCAGTATTACTTGACAGAGCAATTGAATTGATTGAAGCTAAACGTGATAAAGATAGACAGGCTCTGATAAAAACCTTTGAAGAGGATCCCGAAATGAGAATATTGAATGGGAGATGGGGCCCTTATCTGAAAGTTGGAAAGAAAAATGTCAGAATTCCGAAAGAAACTGATGCAAAAACATTATCTTTTGAAGATTGTAAGAAATTAGCAGAAAGCGTAATAACTACAAAAGGTAAAAAGAAACCTGTTACAAAAAAGGCTTCTGCAAAGGAACCTGCTGCAAAAAAAATAACGGTTAAAAAGACTGCTGCAAAAAAAAAGAGTAGTAAAACAAAAAAGTTGGCTAAAAGTAAAACTACTGTAAAAAACACTAAAAGTAAGAGTTAAAAATTATTTTTTAGTGTACGGGACGGAACTCTAAATATTGATATATGGAATGGGACTTTTATCTTAATCCTGTTGATTTCTCAAAGTTTGAGAGTTTTTTGGGGTCGCAGAAAAAATATCTGTTATCCGATTTGCTCGAAAAGAATGAAGAGAAACTGCCGCTATGTAAAACAGAAATAGTTCTTATAGGGGTGGAAGAAGATAGAAATGCCATAAAAAAGGGAAGCGCTGAGTCACCGGATGATATAAGAAAATATTTATATGGGCTAAATCGTATTTCTTCCGGGTTTAAAATCAGAGATTTAGGAAATATAAAAATAGGTAAAGGGGTTAATGATACTTATATTGCCCTTAAAGAAGTTTTCCGGGAGCTAAAAAAAAGGAAAATAACGACAGTTATTATGGGAGGAAGTCAGGATTTGACAAAAGGTATTTCTATGGCTTTTGAAAAGGAAATTTTTCGTTTGGTAGCTATTGATCCTATTCTTGATTTAAGGCCGGGAGAAAAGACTATTAATTCTGATAATTATCTCAATAGTATTTTTAACAAAAAAGATAAAGGGAACTCAGCAGTTGTACTTGGATATCAAAATTATTTTATTGATAGAAAGGAACTGGAATATTCTTCTTCTTTAAATATTCAGATGAGGCGACTGGGCAAACTGAGGGATGATATCCTGGAATCTGAACCATTTTTCAGAGAAGCAGATATGGTTGGTTTTGATTTGAATTCTATACGTCAGGCAGAAGCTCCCGGGCAGTATTTTCAGTCACCCAATGGGCTGTATCCCGAGGAAGCCTGTCAAATGATTCATTATGCAGGAATGGGAAGTGATATTAAAGTGGCAGGCTTTTTTAATCTGATTCCTAAACTGGATTCTTCAAAGCTGAGTAGTAAATTAATGGCTCATATAGTTTGGCATTTTTTGGAGGGATTTTATATGCGTATTCCTGAAGATCCTGCCGTTAGAACAAATGGTTTTACAGAGTATGACGTAAGTCTTAATGATATTGATTTTGTTCTGTGTTTTTATAAAAGTAATAAAACCGGCCGTTGGTGGATGAAAATCGTAACTCCTGGAAAAGGGGACGATATTTTTATCCCGTGCTCGCAAAAAGATTATGAGCAATCTTGCAGGAACGAAATACCCGATAGATTGTTAAGAGCATTAAGATGCTAAAATTTTATCATTATCTGGTTTTTTTATTTCGGTTTTTTTTCTTCTTTACGCTCCATCCGAATTTACCTATACTTTCCCCGATTTTGCAATAATTACCATGAACATAGCATATAAGTCCGGCGCGGTTCAAATTAAATGATCCTGTTTCAGGATCAATAAATTTTTCATCAGCCATTACATTTACGACTTCTGCTATAAACATATCATGAGACCCCAGTTTTATAATATCTTTTACTTTGCATTCAATATTCACAGGCGATTCTGCAACAACAGGGGCTTTTACAATTTTTGCCGGTGAAGGAGTAAGATTCATCTTTTCCCATTTGTTTTCATTTTTCCCTGAATGTACTCCGCACCAGTCTGTGGCACGGGCTAGTTTTTCTGTAGTAAGGTTAATGACAAATTCTCCGGTTCGTTTAATAATGTCATAAGAATAACGAGATGGACGTATTGATATTGAGCACATGGGAGGATCGCTGTTAATTGTTCCTGTCCATGCTATTGTTAATAAATTATATTCTTCGGGGTTTTCTCCGCAACTTACTAAAACTGCAGGCAGCGGATATAACATAGTTCCGGGTTTCCAATTTGTTTTTACCATATATACAGACATTAAAATGATTAATTCCAAAATACAAATTTAATGTTTTATTATTATCACATTGGAAAAATTGTTGCCTGTTTTTTAACAGGTAAAAATAATTTTGGATGTTAAATAAAGGTTTACCGTGGTTTTTACTTAACGTAAAGTAAAACTTGCTGTTTTATTTTCATTTTGTTTTTATTTATTATTTACTTTGCAGCCAAATACATGAAAACCGATGTTGATTGTTAAAGAAATAAGTAAATTGGAAGCCCTTATCCAAAAAGAAAAAAAGGAAGGTAAAAAAATTGGTTTAGTTCCGACAATGGGAGCTTTACATGAGGGGCATCTTTCGCTGGTTAAAAAAGCCGGAGAAGAAACGGACTATGTAGTGGTAAGTATTTTTGTTAA
>JAENXA010000098.1 GCA_016649735.1 Prolixibacteraceae bacterium
CATTCTGATCATAAACAGCTATTTCCTTTTCAATATTTAATGTTTTAGGATTTAAAAATCTTAAAAATTCAGAACTGTCTGATTTTATAAGATACTTTTCGTTATGCGTTAACCCCCACCCTTCTTCAGGTTCGTATAAGAAACTGTCTTTAACAGCAAATGTTTTTAAATCATAAATAAAACCTTTTTTTGCTTTATACGTAAGCTGATAAATTTTATTATCAAAAATTGTAATTCCTTCACCAAAATATTTTTTATTCATCATTTTAGATTGCAATATTTTTCCTGTCTTAATATCAAATCTAAAAATTCCTGATTTCCCTTTTAGTCCTGTACTTTCATAAAAACTCCCTTCATGAATTTCAAGTCCCTGTGTAAAATGATCAGTTGAATGAGGATATGTGTTTATTACCTGATATGTTAAATTTTCTGGTTTCACATCGGATAACACATCGAAATAAAGATGATTTTCTCCTTTTGTGCCTCCTTTTTTTATCATTAATACTTTAACAACGTGTTTTCCAGGATTTTTAAATTCTTTAACCTTAAAACTTATTTCTTCATTCTTAGATGTTTTAACCAGTTTATTATCTAAAAAAAGTTGTGTACTGTCAATTTTCCCTCCTTTTGTTTTTACATTAATTAAAATTGTAAAAGGGACGTTTGCATACATTTTATTATATGTACCTTTCAATATTATTTTAGCTACAGGCTGACGATCTGCATTTGTAACATTTGTGCAGGAAGATAATTCAACAAACAATATTGATAAAAAAAGAGTTAGTATATTTTTTACGGTCATATTTTTTAATATTATTAAATGTAAAAATAAAGGTTTTTATTAATAAATACGATTTTTATTATTAGTGGTTTTTTTTACATCTAAAAAATATATAAAATGCATCCTGAAATGGTTATATTTTTACAATTATTCCTTTTTAATTTTTAATTCTTTTGTATGCATTATCTTTGATTTAAATTTCATTTTTAACAAATATGACTTCTTTTAAAAAATTAGCCGGAGACACTGCGATATATGGTGTAAGCAGTATTGTAGGAAGGTTTATAAACTGGTGGCTTGTCCCGTATTATTCCCATATTTTTATTACAGCCGATTATGGAGTTGTTACAAATATGTATTCTTACATGGCCTTTCTTTTGGTTTTGCTTACCTATGGAATGGAAACCGGATATTTTCGTTTTGCCTCGAAAAATAAGAATAAGGACCTGGTTTATTCAAGTTCAATGATTTCTCTGATTATTACATCTCTTAGTTTTCTTATTTTTATATTTACTTTTTCGGATGTTATATCAGGATGGATGGATTATAGCAATCATCCTGAATATATAAGATGGATAGGCTGTATTATGGCACTTGATGCAGTTACCGCAATTCCTTTTGCAAGATTAAGAATTGAAGGAAAGGCAATAAGATTTGCATCTGTTAAACTTATAAATATTTTCTTTAATATATTTTCAAATATTTTCTTTCTTACTATATGTCCTGCAATCCTTAAAAATAATCCACAGAGTATTATTAATCTTATTTATTCTCCAAATATAGGAGTGGGATATGTTTTTATTTCAAATCTTATTGCTTCTGGAGTTACCTTTATTTTATTGATTCCCGAATTCAGATTCAAATTAAGAATTGACAAACATATTTTAATAAAAATTGTATCATACTCTTTTCCTATTCTTATAGTTGGAATAGCCGGCATGGTTAATCAGAATATAGATAAAATACTTATACCTAAATTGATGCCTGAGAATCAACATCCTATGGCTCAACTTGGAATTTACGGAGCAAATTATAAGCTGGCAGTACTTATGAATATGTTTATTCAGGCTTTCAGATATGCTTTTGAACCATTTTTCTTTTCTCAAGTAAAATCGGAGGATACAAAGAGAGGATATGCCCTAATATTGAAATATTTTGTTATTCTTGGTTTATTTATATTTCTGTCTGTAAGTCTGTTTTTAGATGTTTTTAAATCATTACATATTATTAGTGCTGAGTATTTTACAGGTCTTAGGGTAGTTCCTTATATTTTAATGGCTAATTTATTTTTGGGTATTTATTATACTCTTTCCTTGTGGTATAAACTTACTGATAAAACATATTTTGGAGCTTATTTTGCTATAATAGGAGCAGTTATAAATTTGACAATAAATATTTTATTTATTCCTAAATACGGATATATGGCCTCTGCCATTTCTGTTTTAATATGTTTTTTTATAATGATGGTACTTTCTTATTATATAGGTCAGAAACATTATTATATTCCATACCCCATAAAACGCATAGGTATTTATTTTGTTGTTGCTCTTACTCTTTATTTTATTACGATAATAGTTCCATGTAATTCGTTGATATGGTATTACGGTTTTCATTTATTTATTCTTATGGTTTTCATTTTTGTAGTTTATATGCTTGAAAAAAAGAAGTTAATAAAACTTATGCCTCATAAAAATAAAATATAACCTAAATTCCGCAGGGAAGTTTCGTAAGAGATAATTCCTTGCGGATTTTAGGTATAATATGTATCATTTATAGTTCTTAAATACCAATATTAATTAGTTACAATCCCTAAACAAAATCTTTTTGTGATATTATCATTAGTGGAAGTTTCTTTTATTGACTGCATAATAAAAGTCTTAGGTTAATTTCTTATTTTTGTTTTTTCATTAGTTTTTAACAATTATAAGCATATGAATCAGACCAAAAAGAAATTTATTAAGGATGCTGATAATATTGTCTTTGACGAAAAGCACAGAAAGACTCTTAATTTTAATATTTCAAAATACGATAAGTCTTTTTTTAAGGCATTGGACAGATATAGTAATCTTGAGCTTGCAAAACAAAGAGCATCATATATAAAAGGTAATGCTATTAATCATCTTTATGATTATCTTATTGAGTTTGAAAAAAATATATCATCTCACGGTGTAAAGGTTTTATGGGCTGAAGATGGAAAAGAAGCCATAGATTATGTTGGAAAAATTCTAAAAGAACATAAGGCTAAACTTGTTGTCAAGAGTAAATCTATGATATCCGAAGAGCTTGAATTCAATAAGAATATCGAGAAAATGGGCGTTCAGTCTTTGGAAACAGATCTTGGAGAATATATTGTACAGCAGGCCGGAGAAAAGCCATATCATATTGTAACGCCGGCAATGCATAAATCAAAAGAGGATGTTGCAGAACTATTTCATAAAAAGTTTAATCTACCTTTGAATAGTACTCCTCAGGATATAGCTAAATATGTTCGTAACTATCTTAGGGATAAATATGTTAAGGCTGATGTTGGAGTAACAGGTGCTAATTTTTTAATAGCTGATATAGGAGGAATTGCCTTAACAGAAAATGAGGGAAATGCTATACTTACCTGTTCTTTTCCAAAAGTTCACATTGTCATTGCAGGAATTGAAAAGGTTATTCCCTCTGTAAAGGATATAGGATTGCTTTGGCCTTTATTATCTGCACACGGAACTGGTCAGAAGATTACCGTATATGATTCGATTATAACAGGACCAAAAAAGAAAAATGAAAATGACGGACCTGAAGAAATGTATGTTATTCTTCTTGATAATAAAAGGACTAACCTTTACAAACATGATGATCAGTACGTTGCCCTTAAATGCATTCGTTGTGGAGCCTGTCTTAACGAATGTCCTATATATAAAAACATAGGAGGATATACATACGGAGTTACTTATACAGGACCAATAGGATCTGTTATTTCTCCTTTTTATAACGGTTTTAAGGATTACCATCATTTAAGTTATGCTTGTTCTGTCTGCGGCCGCTGTACGGAAGTTTGTCCTGTTAAAATTCCTCTCCACCGCCTTATACTTGATAATAGGAGAGATGCTGTAAATAAGAAATACGAACCATGGATATGGAATATTGGCATGAAAATTTTTGAGAAAGTTTTTATGCACAGGAAATATGTGGATATAGTAAACGGAACCTTTAAAAATCTTTTTAGTCACCGTTTATATGCATTGGGTAAAAAGAAATCAATGCCAACTTTTGCAAAACATTCATTTAGCAGTCAGTGGAAGAAAAATAAATAAAATAAGAACATATTATAATAGAAAAAATTCTGTACCATTATTTTTACAGAGCTTGTATATTTTCTTGATTTTATTACGCTTATTTAAGGATATTTTTAAAATTATAGATACTTAAGTATACGCTTTTTAGTTGAGGTCTTTATTTAAACAAAACACATTAAAACGAAACTTTATTATATTTCTCCGGAATATTGAAAGAAGGGTCAGTTGCATCTTCAACGGAAACCTTACTTAATTTCATTTTCATTTTTAAAAAATTATTAGGTGTTTTATAATAAATATCTATCTGACCTGGATAACTTCCATTTGGTTTAATCTGATAAAAATCTGAAAAATTAATTGTAAGCTGTTTATTATTTATTTTGTCATCCAGTATAATTTTATTTATTTTAAAAGTAACCGGATTCACATAAACGGACTGAACAACAAACACATCATCATCTTTTCTTTTAAGTATTCGATCTATTCGTTCTTTTTTGTTTCTTTTAAATATTCTGTCAATTTTTTTTGTATTAAGTGATTGCAGCACATAATAACCGGAATCCTTATAAGAAACAAAATCCTTATATTGCTTGTCATTTTCATCCATTGAGAAAATATCATTATTAAAAATAGACTGAATAATATAAAAATTAAGATCTGTTCCTGCCAGATAATTGAAATATGAATAATCTGAAAGTGTATAATTTTTATTATAATAATTTATCAATTTAACACTGTCAGGTGTCATCATTACCTTTGCTATAGGAATACTCATTTTACTAGCAAAAAGCAATATATAGTCATTCGTATTCATTTTTAAATTCATACGGAATGAAATTTTTTTTTCTGGTGTTTCACAAAGACATGTAATCTTTTTTATATTCAGACCTTTCTTTTCTGATTCACCATTATTTATACTTTTTATGATTCTGCGGGCACTTAAATCTTTTATGCGCACATCAGCATTCGTAGTTATTGCCTTTTGTGTTCTACAAGATAAAAGAGTAAAAATTATTACTAAAAAAGATAATAAATATTTTTTATTCATCTTTCAAAAAATATAATATGATATGTAAGGTATTGCATCTCTATAATTTTATTTATTCAAATTCTTTGTTTTCAATGTAACGTTTTTCCCTGATTTTTTTCTCCAGTACTTTTGATGTATCTCCTATTTTTTTTGCTTCCTTCCATTTTTCTATAGCTTTATCCTCTTCTCCTGAACAAAAAAGAATATCTCCGTAATGCTCAACCTGAACACCACTTTTATCTCCACCCGAATTCAAAGCCATTTTCATAAAAGTCAGCGCCTTACTGTACTTTTTTTGTTTAAAAAGAATCCATGCATAAGTATCAATATATATAGAACTGTCGGAATTAGCCTGAATAACCTGACGACTCATATGTTCAGCTTTATCAAGATCTTTGTTCAATACTGACAGGTAATAAGCATAATTGTTCATTACCATATAATTTTTAGGATCAATTTTTAAAATTTTATCATACGAAATTAAAACCTCCTTAATTCGTTTTAGTTTATAAAGAGCATCTGCCTTAAAAAGTTCAAACTGAACCATTAACCCTGAATTATTTTTTATTAGAGATTCCCCTTTTTGGCAATCATTAAGTACTTCCTCATATTTTTCAAGCTGAAGAGCTCCTACTGCATGAAGAGCATAAAAAACAGACTGATCAGGAAAAAATGAAATAGCTTTTTTCCCATCAGAATAAAGACTTTCAAAATTTCTATTGTTATTATGTATAAAAAGCAACTGCTGCCACATTTCTTTGTCTGATGGATTATCATCAAGGTATTTTTTAAGATATTCACCAGCCTCTTTAAGTTTGTTTAGACGTATAAAAAATTGGGCATATTCCCTATACATTAAATTATTATCAGGATATTTCTCCAGTAGAATAGTAATAAGTTTGTTCATCTGTGCACCTGTCCATGTAGATTCTTCCTTTCCTGACTTTTGCATAAGATAATACCTGACTTTTGTATTTGTATCAATACCATCATTTCTAAAAGCTTTTTCAAGATATTCAAAAGCTTTTTCAAAATCACCTTCTTCCTCATAGAAACCCGACAATGAAAATTCAGCATAACCATTGTCAGGATCCAGTGTTAGTACTTTATTATAATACTTAAGTGCATTTTTTTTGTCTCCATTTTTTAAATACAGCTCACCCATTACTCCATAATAACTGGGATCGTCAGGATTTGCCTCAATTAATCTGTTAATTTCATTAAAGGC
>JAENXA010000230.1 GCA_016649735.1 Prolixibacteraceae bacterium
CCTATAAACTTTAATGAAGCTTTTTTCTGGTCTTTGCCCATTAATTCGTTTACCCTAACAATATAATAATCACTGTTTTCTGCTTTTTTAAAAGCCATAATACCAATTGTCGGATTTTTGTTTGTTAAAAGAGAAATTTCCTTCCCATATTTTCCGTCGTGTTTAGAAACTTCAAAAGCCAACATTGGTTGATTGAAAAACTTTCCCTGCCATTGTGAATGTGCTTTTTGCCAATTGCTTTTATGTCCATAAATACCATATTTGAATTCGTGTTCACCCCAGTCCTGTGTATTTTGGTAATCGAAATTGCCATTAGTTTCAGGTGTATAAAGAAGAGTTAATCGTAAAGTATTATTGTCAGGTTTATCAGAGCCATATTTACAATCTTCAAGTATAGAAACTCCGTAATCTTCGGATTTATCGGTCAAGTCAAACCATTCTTTTGCTGGAACCTCATATTTTTTGCTGTTGTTAGTGCTGCGTTGGATTGTCCCGACACCAATATTGTAAGTGGCCATTTCATTGCTGACAGACAGTGGAAAGGCAGCTTTTAAACTAACTCCTTTAGATTGCCAGTCAACTTTATTAGAAACTTCAATTATTTTACCCGCTTCACCATCAGCTAAACTTATAATTTGAGTTATTTTTGAATTCCTTCCTTGTCGTTTAATTTCAAGAGCTACTCGCACATTACCTTTTTCAACAATGCGGAAAGATGGTGTTTCATTCATATAACCAATAGGTGCTTTTTTACGATCTTTCCAGTCCATGTTCCAGGCGGGATAAACAGTAGGAGCTTCGTGAAGAAATTCCAACTGTGCAGGTTTTGACAACATTTCTTTAGCAGCTTTTTTATCGAAAATACTGGTCATATCTCCTTTATCATCAAAAGTCACTTTATAATAAGCATTTTCGAGAGAATGATCGCTAATGGATAATCCGGAAGCTTTTGTATATTCCTTTTCTGATTCCAGAACATGAAAGACTGAAAGTCCCATTGAAGGAATATTGGCTTCAAAAATAAACTTCAGTTTATTTCCTTCCCTGTCAACAATTTGGGAAGGCAAAGTTTTCCCTTTGCTATCAAAAACCTGTATATGGGCTGGAAGATGATCAAACGTTATTTCAGCAGAAACGATTCCTTTGCGATTAAAAGCAACAGGATTATAAACAACTAATGATCTGCCTTTTCCCTCTGTATTCAGTTGTTCTGACAAACGTGAAACTGAATTCTTCAGTACTTCTGCAAAACCATTTGCAGCCACAAACTCGTCATTCCAGGCATATTCATAGGCTTTAGGTATACTTGTTCCAGGAAGTATATCGTGAAACTGACAACCCAGCACAAGATTCCACGCCTTATTCAATTTTTCCTTAGGGTATGATGCAACACCATACCAGTCGGCTAAAACTGCCAATTGTTCTGCCGTACCGGCAAGTAATTCATTTTTTCGGTTCATCCTTTTCATAAAAGCCTGAGAAGTCATTGAGCCGGCACTGTGTTCTGTCAATAACAGATCCCCGGAATAAACAGGTAATTTTTTACGGATTTCAGGAGTAATATCTTTGTACATCTGATCTGACGAAGTAAGAACTACCTTAAACTTGCTGTCTTTATTATTCAGGCTTCCGATGGCATTCTTAACATCACGTTCTCGTGGAGCACCACCCTCATCACCTACTCCATAATATCGGTAATCAAACGAAATTCCGTATTTAGACTGATCATCTTCCAGTCTTTTTTCCCAGCCGCTGTCTTTGTCGAGTCTAGGTCCAACTCCGCTGGTATAACTTGTGGCGTTTAGAGCTGCTATGATTCCTTTTCCATCAGGTCCATTCCAGACACCAACGTTGAAAGGAATACCCACGGCCGAGTGCCATGTCAATTTCTGGGTAGAAAAACCCAAAAGACCACAATGATGCCATATAGAAGGCACATTAGCCAGGAAGCCAAAACAATCAGGAAGCATATAATCCTGACTGACAACTCCGAATTCTTTTTTGAAAAAATCATTTCCGTAAAGTACCTGACGAATCAACGATTCGGAAGAAGATATATTGACTTCTCCTTCGTCAACTGACGATCCGGAAACATACCAGCGACCCTGATGTATATAATCGACCACTTTTTTATACATTTCAGGATAATATTCCTTCATCATTTCGTACCGTCTTGAGCCGGTAAAATTATATACATAGTCCGGATATTTCTCGAAGAGATGAAAATTCTCCGTCATGATATTTTTAATGCACACATTAATAGTAAATGGATAGTCCCAGTTCCATTCCGAATCAAGGTGGGAATATCCAACGGTGTAAAGCACTTTATCTTTGGAAATATCGTACTTCTCCCGATGCTCAGTGGGCTGAGCCAACAGCATCAGCGGAAATAGTAGAGCTGCCAGTAATAAATTAGTTTTTTTCATTATGTTTATTTTGGTAATTATGTAAATTTATCATCGTGTATTATATAAGTTTATTATTTATAAAGTAATTTAATAAAATAACCTCCAACAACAGAGCGTGCCTGAAAGCCAACCTGTTTGGAATTCGTGGTTTCGTACCAATCTGACATAGGAACACGATCTGGTGTTTCGGTTACAAAATC
>JAENXA010000151.1 GCA_016649735.1 Prolixibacteraceae bacterium
ATGTACGATGGGTTACCGTAACAAATCATAATGGAACAGGGATGATGGTCGCAGGTAATCCGGTGTTTGATTTTAGCGCATTGCACTATACTCCCGAAGACCTTGATAAAGCTAATCATCCTTATGAACTTACAAAAAGATCTGAGACTATACTCAGTATTGATATGGAACATTGTGGATTAGGTGGAGGAAGTTGTGGCCCCGGCCCGATGGATCAATATCTGCTGAAAACACAGAAAGCTGTTTTCCGCTTTTCAATTCGTCCGTATTCCGACAGAATGGGGGATCGTTCACAGGTTTCTCTTATAAAGGTTGAATAAAAATATTTATTAGGGAAACTTATGGTAGGAATACTTATGAAATTTTTAAGGTGTCAATAATAGTAAAACCTGTAAATCATGTAACTTACAGGTTTTCTTTTGGTACTATTTTTGTTAGTGATCCCACCGGGACTCGAACCCGGATCGTCAGAATCGGAATCTGATATTCTATCCATTGAACTGTGGGACCTTTTTTAATAACGATTGCAAAAGTAAGATTAAAAAAGTTAAATATGAAAAAAAAATAAAAAAAATAGAGAAAGAATGATTATCTTTGAATTCGTATATATTAAGAGATATTTATAGTAATTGGGTTGATTAACAGGTACTTTAATAATATTATGGAAAAGATAAAGAAGAAAAACGAGAATTTATTTGAAGAGGGAAAGGCTTTTTTTGAGGAATATTCCCAAAAAATGATTGAGGGAGATAATGCTTATGTTGTAGAAAATTTACAGTTAAAAAAAGATCATTCGATAAAAGTGGCTGCATTGAGTAGGTATATTGCAGAACATCTGGATATGAACAAGAATGATTGTGACCTGGCCGAGATAATTGGTCTTCTACATGACATAGGGAGGTTTTCACAGTTTGAAAAATATGAAAGTTTTGATGATTTAAAGACTGTTGATCATGCAGTTTTGTCTTTGAATATTATTAATAAGGAAGAATTTTTCAAAAAATTTCAGGACAAGGATAAAGAGGCTATTCTTTCTGCTATTGGTAATCATAATAAATTAGCTTTTATTGAAAAGGATGAACGTTGTATGAAATTCTGTAAGATTTTACGAGATGCCGATAAACTGGATATCTGGGAAAAATGCATTACATATATGAAGAGGGATGGTTCCTTTAG
The DNA here is from genome assembly GCA_016649735.1 of Prolixibacteraceae bacterium. GTDB lineage: Bacteria > Bacteroidota > Bacteroidia > Bacteroidales > Prolixibacteraceae > JAENXA01. The sequence goes on from JAENXA010000151.1 coordinate 1,177, forward strand.
TATGCCTTCTATATGTTTTAATTTACAGAATAAATTAATTCTGAATGAGGCAGTAAGAAAGGATATTGAAATGGGAAAATTAGTTCAGAAAAAAGATTTAAAGACTGTTCTTGATTTCAAAGTGTTTTTGTTGTCTATGATTTACGATATTAATTTTAAGATTAGTTTTCATTATCTAAATCAGAAACAGCTTATAAAAAATATTTATGAAACTCTTCCTAAAAGGGATGAAATCTTCGGTATTTATCGTCAGATCAAATTGCTTATTGAAAATAAGTTTATTTTGAAATAAACTGAAATAAAAATTTAAAAAGGCAATGCAATCAGATTAAATTCTGATTGCATTGCCTTTTTTTGTGACAGATTTTTTACCTGTCATATTTTTTACCAGATAATTGCTCTTTGTTCTTTCGGCAGATACATTTTGTCTCCTTCTTTAATGTTGAAAGCATCGTAGAAAGATTTTAAATTTCGCAGAGGACCAATGACACGATATTTGCCAAGTGAATGTACGTCAACTTTTGTGAGTCTTAGTTTTTCTTCTTCTCTTATATTCTGAGCCCATACATGAGCATAGGAAAGAAAAAATCTTTGCTCTGGTGTCCATCCTTCAATTTTGTTTTTGTCGCCGTTTATTGCTTTTTCCATTGCATCAAAAGAAATATTTAAACCACCCAGATCAGCTATGTTTTCTCCAAGACAGAGTTTCCCATTTGCTTTTATTGTGTCCTGTACTGTAAATTGGTTGAATTGTTTTACCAGAATTTCTGTTTTGTCTTCAAACTTTTTAGCATCTTCTTCTGTCCACCATTCATTCAGATTCCCTTCTTTATCAAATTTACGTCCTTCATTGTCGAATCCATGAGTCATTTCGTGACCTATTACTACTCCTATTGCTCCGTAATTTATTGCATCGTCTCCGTTGAAGTAGAAAAAAGGAGGCTGAAGAATTGCTGCAGGAAATACAATTTCATTGGCTGAAGGATTATAATAGGCATTAACTGTTTGAGGTGTCATGTACCATTCTTCCTTGTCAACGGGTTTGTTTATTTTTTTAAGCTCTCTCTGAAAATAGAATTTGTTGGCATTAATAACATTCTCCATATATGAATCCGGTGAAACTGAAAGGTTGGTGTAATCTTTCCATTTATTCGGATATCCGACTTTTACTGTTATTGCTTTTAATTTTTCCAGAGCTTTTTGTTTTGTTGTGTCTGTCATCCATGTAAGCTTTTTGATCCTTTCGCCCAAAGAATTAAGAAGATTTCCGACTAATGTCTCCATCTGTTTTTTTGCTTCAGGTGGAAAATATCTTTTTATGTACATCTGACCGACAGCTTCTCCGAGTATGGAATTTGTTAGTCCCTGAACTCTTTTCCAGCGCGGACGGTTTACAAGTGCTCCGCTTAGTGTCTTTCCCCAGAAATCAAAGCTAAGGTCGATATATGATTGTGGAAGCTGCCCTGTAAAATCAGAAATCAGATGATATTTCAAATAGCTTTTCCATGAATCCACAGGTTCTGATTCTATCAGAAGATCCAGATTTTTGAAAAAATCAGGTGTTGATACATTTATTTTACCCGGGTTTTTTAATCCTGTTTCCCTGAAAAAATCTGACCAGTTGAATCCAGGAGTAAGTTTGTCTATTTCTGATGGGGTCATCATATGATAAACATTATATGGATCTCTGCGGTCGAGACGGCTCATTGAAAATTTTGCTATTTTTTCTTCTATATTATATATGGTCTCTGATTGTTTGTCTGATTCAGCTTTTGAAGTTCCTGATAACTGAAATATTCCGGAAATAAGTGCGCGGTATTTTTTTTGAATATTTTTTGTCTTATCATCTTTATCCAGGTAGTAATCGCGGTCGGATAATCCAAGACCTCCCTGGTCAAGTGAGGCAATTCCCATGTCAGAATTTTTCAGGTCGGGTTCTTCTCCAAATGAAAAGAATGGATTAAGGTACAGGGGCTGCCATTTTATTATTAATTTTTTAAGATCTTCTATTGTGGAAATTGATTCTATCTGATCAAGATATTTTTTTATTGGTTTTAATCCCTCTTTTTCTATTGTTTCGGTGTCCATCCCACTTTTGTAGAAATCGGATATTTTTCTTTCTACTGTTCCTTTTTTATATTCTTTGTCGGTAAGATCCTTAAAAAGTGACTGAATTTGTTTTATGACATTGTCGTTGAGCTTGTCGAAAGAACCGAACCGACTTTTTTCTGCCGGAAGTGGATTCTTTTTTCTCCATTCGTTATTGGCGAAGGCTTCGAAGTCGTTTTTAAGATTAACGGTTGTGTCGGTGTCGGCAAAATCAGGGCGTTGTTTCTCTGATGATGTCTTATTGCATGAAATTGAAAGTAATATCAACATAATAGGTAGTATATATAAATTTAAATTTAATTTTTTCATAATTTATTTTTTTTATTTTAATAATGTCAAAATTAATATTTTTATGGTATACTTTAATGTTTTAATGTTATTTGTCCGTTTACCGGTTAATTCTGACGTTATTATAATCTCATTTTTTTAAGAGAATGAGACTGATATATTACCTTTTCATGGATTTATTTATCTTTGTATTATCAAAATAGAAATTCATGGAAGAAAAAATAATCATTCTTGATTTCGGTTCTCAGTATACACAGTTAATAGGAAGACGTGTGAGGGAACTGAATATTTATTGTGAAATACATCCTTACCATTCGATTCCGGAGATTGACGAATCGGTTAAAGGAGTTATTTTAAGTGGAAGTCCTTGGTCTGTAAGGGACAAGAAAGCTCCAATTCCCGATCTTTCTAAGATTAAGGGTAAAAAACCTTTGCTTGGTGTCTGTTATGGAGCTCAGTATCTTGCTCAGTTTTACGGTGGGGAGGTTCTTCCTTCCGATTCACGTGAATATGGCAGAGCAAATCTGGAATTCGTTGATCAGAAAAACGTTTTATTTAAAGGTGTTAGTCAGAATACACAGGTCTGGATGTCTCATGGTGATTCTATTGTGAAACTTCCCGGAAATGATAAGGTTCTTGCTTCTACGGATGATGTAAAATATGCAGCTTATCAGATTGAAGGTGAAAAAACTTTTGCTATTCAGTTTCATCCTGAAGTTTATCATACTACTGAGGGTCTTAAAATTCTGAAAAATTTTGTTGTTGATGTGTGCGGATGCAAACAAAACTGGACTCCTGATTCTTTTGTCGATACAACTATTA
>JAENXA010000096.1 GCA_016649735.1 Prolixibacteraceae bacterium
GATCTTGTTCTTAAATCAGTTAAGAAAACAGGTCGTATTGTGATTACAGGTGATGCTTCTGCCCGTGGTTCATTTATGAGGGATTTGGCATCCAATATTACAGAACTTGCTTTTGATGATCTTGATGCCCCTCCAGTTGTAGTTGGTTCACGTAACTGGATTACTCCTGCCCATGAACTGGAAGATGCTTTCTTTCCGCAGGCAGACTGGATTATTGATGCTATTCATGAGAAGATTGTTCCTTTGGAAGGACATGTTGTTAAAAATAATTATACTGAACCTGAACAAATTCGTCGTGCTAAAGCCGGCGTATGATATAGTTCCTAATTTCATTAAAAGAGCTGCTTTTTTTAAGGCAGCTTTTTTTAAGGCTTATCTGGTAATTATTATTAATCAGGAATGAATACGCAGGTTATGTAAAGGAGAATTTTTTTTTCTGAAACATATTTGCTATCTGACGGGTTTTTTTCAGAAAGTAACGTTTGTTTTCAAATCCGGTTACCCATTGGATGCCAAGAATATTACCGGCCAGAAAAATTTCTTCTGTTTCGGTGAGATCGTTATTGTATATTTTTTGATTTTGAATAAACTCCATTTTCAGTTCTGTACATATTTCCCTTACAAGAGGAAAAGCTGTTGAACGAAAGGCTCCTTCTGAAATATTAGGTGTATATACTTTGTTGTTACTAATGATGAATATATTTTTACCGGGAACTTCCAGAATAATTCCTTCATGGTTCAACAATAAAGGTTCAAAAGGAGATTTAGTATTCATTTTGGCATAATTCCAAAAGATTTCAGATCCGGCAGCATATGGAGAGAATAATGAGATGTTTTTAATGTTAGAGGACTTAATAGAAAGAAAAACTCCTTTTTCTGAGATGGATTCCTCTTCAAAAGTTAATTTTTCTGTTTTTATCATATAGTCTGTATCTGTTACGTTTTTGGAAAAGTAAACAGTTATTAGTGCGTCCTTAAAAAGTTTATTTTTTGTAATACTTCTTTCTATTTGTCTTTTTAGATATTTGCCCCCATTTTGAGTTATTGATGTTTTTTTTATATTAAAAAGTTCAAGCTGTTTGTTTATTTGTTCTATTTCTTCCTTCCAAAACAGAATATGACAATTGGAAGCTTTTATCCTTTCTTTAAACAGAAAATTTTCAAAAATATCAGCAGTGAATAATTTGTCATCTTTTTCATAGAAAGTCCCGTTAAAAAGAATATATGAAGATAAAACAGATTCTTTCATATATTAAAAATTGAGCAGTTTTTTTAGAAAGGATTCCAAAAGATTAGGATCCATTATAATAGGGAAGATAAGTCCAAACAATGATCCCAGCAGATGAGCATCATGTGCAATTGAGTCTCCGCCTTTTTTGTTCATGTAACCGCAATAGACCAGATATAGCAGAGCAAATAATACACCCGGTATGGGGAGTACTCCGAAAAAATAAATTTTACTCCAAGGATTAAATAGTATAGTGCAAAAAAGAATTGAAGATACGGCTCCGGAAGCACCTATGGCATTGTAATAGGGGTTATCACGGTGTTTTATTAATGCATAAACGTTTGAGAATAGCATTCCTCCGAAATATAGGATTAGAAAATAGGCATTTGCCATTCTGCCGAAATTATAATGAAAGTAAAGCTCTGTGGCTCTGCCAAAAGAGTAAAGTACAATCATATTAACAATAAGGTGTTCCCAGTTAGCATGAACAAATCCGTGTGAAATTAATCTGTAATATTCATGTTTATGATATATTTTTGCTGCATTAAATTGTAGCTTCTCCGTGATGTCATTACGGCTAAAAGCCATGATAGAGACAAAACATGTGATGATTATAATAAGTATGGTCATAGGCTAATGTATAAGTTTAAAAGTCATTTCTTTCAGCAGATCTTCATTTGAGGAGGAAACATTTCCCATTCCTTTTGATTTCATATCAAATTCCCGGAGAATACTTATATTCTGTACAAGTTTACGAATAGGATATTGTTTTGCTGCAGATGCATATTTTTTAATAAAAAAAGGATGAACATGTAATTTTACAGCTGCCTGCGATTTATCCTTTAAAAAATTATATGTCATTAGCTTCATGAAATAGAAATAAAGACCTACAATTGTTCTTGGTAATGGATATGTATTTGGATCTGAGGAAAAATGATTTATAATACGATTTATTTTAAGAATATTTCTTTGACCTATTGCATCCTGAAGTTCAAATATATTATAATCCTTGCTGATTCCAATATTTTTTTCAATGATGTCCGGTGTTATGTCTGAGCCGTTGGGTAGGGATATAATTAATTTTTCGAGTTCCCCTGCTACTTTGGATAAATTTGTTCCCAGATATTCTGACAGTAATGCGGAAGATTGTGGGCCTATTTTGTATCCTTTTTCTTTTATATACTGATTGATCCAGTCGGGTAACTGATTGTCGTAAAGTTTTTTTGAGTTAAATAGTATTCCCTTTTGTTTAATTTCTTTAAATAACTCCTTTACTTTTTTCTTTCTGCTGTCAAGCGATTTGTATTTATAATCGATCACTAAAATCGTTGATATCAGAGGTTGTTTAACATAAATAATTAGTTCTTCAATATTTTTGATTTGTTGGGCTTCACGAACAATTATTACCTGATGATTAGCCATCATTGGATAACGACGAGCATTGGTAATCAGTGATTTTATATCAATGTCCTGTCCATATATTACAGAAAGATTAAAACTTTTTTCTTCTTCTGTTAGGACGTTTTTTTCAATAAAGTTTGATATCTGATCTATGAAATATCCTTCTTTTCCCATTAAGAAGTAAACAGGATGATATATCTTTTTTTTTAGATTGGTTATGATATCGTTATATTCCATATTGTGTTGCCTGTTATGAATTTTTGTTACGTTTTACTACTTTGCAAATAACAATATTCTTATGAATATACCATAAGTAGTATTTTGTTTTTATGTTGGTAATATACGAAGAAATTTCTTTAGTTTCATTTACCAGGTGTGAAGTGAATGCAGGAATAGGCTTATAATATTGGTTCCTAAATATTTATTTTTTTGTAAATTAAACATTGTACAATAGTATAAATTAATAATTGGTAATTAATATTGAAAAATAATTTGTTTGTTGTTTGATTTTTCTGAAATTTGAAAAACATACCAAAATTCGAACAATAATTTATTTAAAAAAACACTAAGGAATGAAATTTAAACGATTTTGTAAAACACTAACACTTAAGGATGATCCTGAGCTAATAAAAAATTATAAAAAAGTACATGCAATGGGAGCTGCATGGCCTGAAATAACTAAGGGGATGAAAGATGTAGGAATAATAGATATGGAAATTTATATTTTCGGAAATCGTTTGTTTATGATTATGGATACTGTGCCTGAATTTGATTATGAAAAGGACATGAAATTACTGGCTTCAAAATCAAGACAAGCTGAATGGGAAGCTTATGTGTCAAAATTTCAGGGCGTTTCCGAAAATGCTACGGCTGAAGAAAAATGGCAACTTATGGATAGAATGTTTGAAATGGATCAGCAAAAAAATTATAAAGCAGAAGATGGACAACTTGAAGAAATAAAATCCCGGAAATAAATATCCCGGAATTTTATGTGTGTGTGTTCTCTTTACTTGAAGATTAATTAGAATTGTTTAAGATTCTGATACAGTTTATGAACAGGAAGTCCCATAACATTATAGAAAGAACCTTCTATTTTTATTATTCCTATATAGCCGATCCATTCCTGGATACCGTATGATCCTGCTTTATCATAAGGTTTGTATTTATCTACATAATATACAATTTCTTCTTTTGTAAGATTATCAAACCAGACTTCTGTTACTGCATGAAAAGATATTTCTTTTTTTTCGGTTTGAATACACATTCCTGTTATTACCTGATGCTGGCTTCCTGATAAACTTTCGAGTGTTGAGATTGCATCTTCTCTGTCAACGGGTTTCCCCAGTACTTTATTATCATCCCAGACTATAGTGTCGGCTGTTATGAGTAGATAATTCTCAGGCATCTTGTCTTTTACAGAGGAGGCTTTTAACCTTGCAAGATATTCTGGAATTGCAGTCATCCCAAATGCTTCAGGAAATGATTCTTCAGCGTGTGAAGATATCACATTAAATTTGAGTCCTAATTCTTTCAGTAGTTCCTGTCTTCGTAAAGAATCAGAAGCTAATACAATATTATATTTTTCTAAATTTTTTAATAACATCATTCTGACCTCCAATAATATGAGTTTATATTAATCCATTTATTATGTGCTTTCATTACCATTTCTATGACTTCTCTGGCACATCCTTTTCCACCGTTTTTCTTTGTAATATACAAAGAAATTTCTTTAATTTCATCAACTGCATCAGCAGGACACACAGGAAATCCTACTTCACTTAAAATTTTATGGTCAATGAGGTCATCCCCCATATAGAGAATTTCTTCCTTTTTTAAATTTGTCCTTTTCAAAAAATCATTAAAAGGGGTTATTTTATCCTGAACGTCAATATAAATATTATCGGGAGGGACAGATAATCTTTTATATCTTAGAGGAACGTTTTTTGAAAAACCTCCTGTTATAATTGCTACCTGATATCCCATATTGATGGCATTATGAATAGCATATCCGTCTTTAACATTTGTTGTTCTTATCGGAACGCCGTCAACATCAAGCTGTTGTGTATCACATGACAATACGCCGTCAATGTCAAATATAAATGCTTTAATTTTTTTTAATTTTTCTTTCAGTTGTGTCATTTGTTTTCTTTGTAAGATGAAATTATGCTATCTGTTACAAATCTATAGATTTTTTCCCGTTTGGGATTGTTTTCAAGTAATTTTAAATGACGGTTTATTATGCTTTTATCGAATCTTCTGGCAGGTCCTGTTTGTGCATCATGAGGAGAAAGTTCCATGATTTTAGAAGCAGTTTCTTTTATAAGGGGTTTCAGTAAATCAAAAGACAGTCCATTTTCTTTAAGAATATTTTCACTGATATCATAAAAATGATTAACAAAATTATTAGCAAAAACTGCTGCCATATGCAGTATTTTTCTTTCTTTCGAATGAATTTCAAAAACCTGAGAAGAAATTCGTTCGGCCATTTCTTTTAGTTCGGATAAAAAATCATCAGAGTTTGCTTCAAGACAAATAGGGATATCACTAAAATCAATATCTCTGTTCTTCGAAAGAGTCATTATTGGATAAAAAACTCCGTAACAGTATGAATGGGTTTTAAGTATCTGCATGGAAACACTACCTGATGTGTGGACTATCTTTAAATTTTTGTGCTTAATTTTATCTATCATTTCACCAATTGCATCATCCTTTATTGAAATGATAATTAAATCGGCTGACAAATCAATATCCTTTGTGTTGTATGTATATTTTGTATTTAGCTTTTCTGCCAGAGTTTTAGCCGATTCTTCAGTATGACTGTATACCTGAAGTATGTCAAATCCGTTTTTCTTTAACGATTTTCCAAGGCAGGTAGCCAGATTTCCGGCACCTATTAATGTGATTTTCTGTATCATTTTAATAATATTTATGATAGAAGATGAAGTCCTGTAAGGCAGGAGTATTTATTCCGTTAAAATAGTATTTTTTACTAAAACAGGTACTTATAAAAACAAACAAATGTAGTATACTCTTATTTTTGCATCAGTCAAAAATATCGAGTGAACAAATCGTTTTTTTTATATTTTTTAATCCCGAATACTGAAAGAAATAACTTGGCAGAAATTTTCTTCATTCCAATTATCTACTGATGTTTTATTTTACCTTTGTTTTTAGCAGGAAAAAATAAATGTAGAGGTATGCTTTTTATTTAAATAACTATATATGTCAGCATTATGATATAAATTTATAAATTATGAATAATATTTACAAATCAAACAACAGAGTAATTGCCGGAGTATGCGGTGGACTTGCAGAATATTTTCGCATGGAGGTTACAATAGTAAGAATAATTACCTTTATTCTGGTTTTTATTTATGGATTAAGTATATGGGTATATATAATTTTATGGATTATAATGCCTTCACGAGGCGGTTCTAATAGAGGGTTTTTCGGCATAGGTGGTGGAAGTCGTGGCGGAGGTTGCGGGAAATGCAGACATTGATTATACAAGATGTTTAATTTTTAAACATCTTGTATAACTATTAGTGCGCCGAGCATGGCGAGTATATTTGACGGTGCAAGTCCGTTATGGGTGCTATCAGTTGCCAACCATTAGCTCAAGGCAAGGGTGTCCATCGTGAGGTGGAATCTGAAGGAAGCCGGCGGCAAATTTCCGGTCGTAGGAACACGAACATTATCAGGCACACGCTGTGGATAAGTCTGCTAAACAAGACA
>JAENXA010000008.1 GCA_016649735.1 Prolixibacteraceae bacterium
GCTTCACCACAAGAAACTTCCAATCTCTCTTCTAAAATATAGTCTTGCCATGTTTTACCCGTTTTTGATGGAAAAGGAATGGGGCGTATTTGTGTTGTCCATCCGTTAACGAGTTCTACATTAAAAATATCTTCAGCTTCAAACCACGCTTTATCAACAAGATTGTTTTGTTTATTGCATATCCACGAAGGCGTAAAAACTTCAGCTTTGTCTCTTACACGCGCAATTTGCTCTTTCTTGTTTTTTTCAACACGAGGTTTAATGATATTGCCGTTCTTGCCTGAAATAAGAGGTATGACAATTTGTTCATTAACAAAATATTCTGGTCCATTAGACGCATAATTGTCTGTTGCCCAAATCATATTTTGTTTTGTGCTATTGTCTTTGAGCAAGATAGCCAATAATTGACGATCGTATCTTAATACATTATTTTCTTTTATGTCAACTTTATTTCTATCTGTCATTTACTTATTTAATTTTTTTCAATTGTCGTTGAACTTCTCTGTCAACTTGTTCAAAATCAGGTAATTTTTTGATTTGATCTTTCATGGAGCTTATCCAGCGGGCTTTGTACTGTGGTATTCGTTGTTCCAACTTTGTAAGAAAAGTCTTGGGATCTAATCCTTTATGTTTACATTTCGCTTCAAACTCGTTCATGTAATACGCTATATTCATTTCGTACTCTTCCATCAGATACCAAATATCATAATAATCACGTGCCTGCATTCGTTGCATTATTGATCTCATCTTTTCAACCAAAACTTCTTCCAGTGGATAGCATTTTAATTCAAAGGATTCCAGATCAGAATATTCTTCAAAGGATATATTGGTAACGGATTTAAATACTATTAATTCCGATTTTGAAATGTCCACCTTGACTTTCTTGTTGCCGCCATGTCCGCCAAGTGGTCCAACATATCCTATATAAAAGTTTATGCTGCCGTCTTCATGTTTGTTGTCATCAATAATTTCCAACGGTATATTAGCTTCTTCTTTAGTGTATTTGAAAACTTCTTGAAACCACTGAAAAAGTTGTTCATTGGTTATTTCGGTATTTGTGATTGTGAAGTCGAGATCTTCTGAAAAACGATAATCTTCGAAATAAAACTTTTTCAGTACAGTACCCCCTTTGAAAACCAATAACTTGGATAATTCTTTTTGCTGAGATATTCCTTTCAATATCCAGCTCAGTATATAATCCTTTTCGATCTGCGGATCACGAACTCCGGCAGCCGTTGCTTTTTTCTGTATTTCACCTGGCTTAATCATGAGTAAATAGCTGATTTAATGGTTTCAATATCAATATTTAATTGTATCTGCCAACGACTAATCATTTTACCTGAAGCAGGCAATTCGGTGTCCAATACTACATAAGATGCTTTTCTGAGCACTTGAAGTTTTTTGATAATATTCGTTTCAATATTCAGCGTTTCGAGTAGAAAACCCAAACGTTTTATGACGGCTTGACTTTTAAATCGAATGACATAATCCAAAAGTATGTTATACCTTATTTTGTCTTTGGTTTGATATATAGCTTTGGCAATTTCAACTATTCCTCCTGCATAATCAGGTTTGAACAGGCAATCCACAATGGTTTTTTCCAGATCAGAACATTGTACTTTATGAAAATTATCAACCCAACTTTTTTTCAGGCCGAAGAAATGATTTTCGTTGTGATAAATAAATTGGAATGTAACATTTTTAATTTTGATAACTGTTGGTCTGATTTGCTTAGAAACAACGATTTGTTCTTTCATAGAAGGTTGTGTAATAAGGTTATGAATCTGTAAAGCTGAATAATAACCAATATAGTGTTTGGCATCATTTACCAGGTATTCGGCGATCAAATGCCAATCAGGCATAAATCCTGTTGGGTCTGATTCATACGGAATAATGTGGTAAATACCTTTTTTTATTCTCATCAACAAGCCTCTTTTTGTCATATCGCTCAGTAATTCCCTTACTGTTCCTGGCTTGGTATCAGGCATTGCCTTATAAACTTCGCTGTAATCAAAACAACGAATTTCAAGGTTATTGAAGTAGGTCAGTAATCTGTTGGATTGCGTGGATATATTCTTATTTCGCATAGTATTATTGTCAGTTTAAACCTGTTTACTATGATACGGAAAATAATTAATTTAACAAAGAAATAAATTAAGAAAATATTTTTTAAAGTAAATATGTCAGCTTATACCTGACTAATATGATATGAAAGATAATTTATTGGTGCTTATTTGCTATTTTTTTGTTTTCCTTTGACTTTCAGGTATCAGTAATATACAACAAAAATTTCCGTAAAATTTTGATTTTACGAGGGTGTCTTAGACAGTTTTCTGAGAGTGAGGAATGAATGTAGCTTCGCTGCGCTTGCTCATTAATCCCTTGCCACCTGCGGTGGGGCTTTGCTAAACAGAACAAACAATAAAAAGTCAAAGCTTCGCTTTTCTCTCTTTTTTGTGTGTTCTGTTTGCGGAGAGTGAGGGATTCGAACCCCCGGTCCGGCAAGCCGGACAGCAGATTTCGAGTCTGCCCCATTCGACCACTCTGGCAACTCTCCTTATATAGAAGACAAAAGTCATAAAAAAATCAGACTTCACGAAGTTGTCAGGACTTTTTTTTATTTTCTTTTTCTAAAAGGTTAACTTATATGTGTCATTTTGTATTCTTTTACTGCGTTATTTCCTTATTAACAGGAGAAATCGTAATTTAGGAGAAATCGTAATTTTCGCAGTTTTAAGAAAAATAATTCATACATGCAATTACAAGAAGTAAACAATAAGTCATTCATTGATGCATTCCATCAACTTCCTTATTCTATTTATAAAAATGATTCAAACTGGACTCCTCCTTTGAGAATTTCTATAGAAGAAATATTTGATCCTTCAAAGAATCATAGTCTTAAGGATGGTGATGCCTGCAGGTGGCTGTTGATCGATGACGGGAAAGTTATAGGCAGAATCGCCGCTTTCTGGGTGCCTACGTATGCTTATAGTTTTGACCAAAAAACCGGTGGCGTTGGATTTTTTGAATGTATTGATAATCAGGAAGCGGCTAATAAACTTTTTGATACTGCTATTTTGTGGCTCAAAGAACATGGAATGGAAGCATGTGATGGTCCTATAAATATTGGAGAAAATTTTGTTAACTGGGGATTGCTTGCTGATGGATTTATGAAACAGGGATACGGTATGCCATATAATCCTAAATATTATCGTTTACTTTTTGAAAATTACGGATTTAAAATATACTATAAACAGTATTCTTATCATTTGAATATTACAAGTCCTGATCTGCCTGGTAGATTTTGGAAAATTGCAGAATGGCGATTTAAGAGACCTGGTTATACTTTCAAAAAATTTCGGGTTAAAAACAAACAAAGATTTATTAAAGACTTTTTAGAGATTTATGAAAAGGCATGGATTTCTCATGATAATTATAAAAAGATAGATGGGAAGGATATTTCTGATATGATAGAACAGTCGAAAATGCTGCTTGACGAAGATTTTATTTGGTTTGTTTATTATAAGGGGAAACCTATTTCCTTTTTTATGATGGTACCTGATTTTAATCAACTGTTTCGTTATTGTGGAAATGGGAAACTCAATATCGTTAAAGGATTAAAACTGATGATACTGAAAGCTATGAGAGTAATAACCAGATGCAGGGTTCTGGTTATGGGAGTTGTTCCTGAATTTCAAAATCTTGGCATAGAGTCGGCTATTTTCTATAAGCTTAGGAAGGTACTCCTGAAAAAGAACTGGTATAAAGAAATGGAGTTGGGCTGGGTAGGTGATTTTAATCCCAAGATGATTTCTCTCTTTGAATCAGTTGGCGGGAAGAAGGCAAAAACTCATATGACATACAGGTATTTGTTTGACAGAACGAAAGAATTTAACATGGCATCTCTGTCTAAATATTAAAATTGATGGTAGGACTTGAAATATTTTTATATTAACTTAGTAAGCTATAAAGAAAAAATATGAAACTAGAGATTGTTGATAATAAAAAAACAAAACGGCTTTTCCATAAAGTTCCTAAATTAATTTATAAGGACGATAAAAACTGGGCCTGTCCTATGGATTCTATGGTAGAAGAAATTTTTGATCCGGCAAAAAATCCTTCCTTCAGAAATGGAGAAGCAATAAGATGGATTCTTACAGATGACCAGAAAAATTTATTGGGAAGAATCTCTGCATTTGTCGATTACAACAAGTCTAAGGTTTATGAACAACCTACAGGAAGTTGTGGTTTTTTTGAATGTGTGGATGATCAGAAAGCTGCGGATATGTTATTTGATGCTGCCAGGGACTGGTTGAAAGAAAGAGGTCTTGAAGCCATGGACGGACCTGTTAATTTTGGAGAAAATTATGTTAATTGGGGATTGCTTGTAGACGGTTTCATGCCTCAGGGATACGGAATGCCTTATAATCCGGTTTACTATCAAAATTTATTCGAAACTTACGGTTTCAAGCTTTATTTTAAGCAATTCAGCTATCATCTGGATTATACTCTTCCTTTTCCGGAACGTTTCTGGAAGATTGCTGAATGGGTGGCAAAAAAACCGGGATATTCTTTTAAACATTTTAGTGAAAAAGAAGCTGATAAGTTCGTTCAGGATTTTTGTCATATATATGATGAAGCGTGGGCATTTCATGAGAATCACAAACCTTTAAATAAAGAGGATATGTTTGATTTTCTAAAAGATGCCAAGGCTATTCTTGATCCTGAGATGCTATGGTTCGCATACCATGACGGGGATCCTATTGCATCGTTTATTATGATTCCTGATGTTAATCAGATTTTCAGACGTTTAAACGGGAAAATGAATTTGCTGAATATTCTAAAATTTCTTTATTACAAAAAGAAAAATGTTATTACCCGTACGCGTATTTTAGTTATGGGAGTAGTTCCAAGGTTCCAGAAATCAGGAATAGAATCTGCAATTTTCTATCATCAGGACAAACTAATGAAGAAAAAGCCACAGTATAAAGAAGTTGAACTTTCATGGGCCGGTGATTTTAATCCGAAAATTATTTCATTATACGAATCTGTAGGTGGAAAGCATGTGAAAACACATTATACTATGCGATATTTGTTTGACAGAAATAAAGTTTTTTCAAGAGCTCCGATAATTGGTGTTGGAAAAAAGTAATTTATTTTGTATAAAACACAATTGTATGTATCTTTGTTCCCTCAATAAAAAGAAAAGACAAGCGACAAACAACAATAGTCAGATAATAGAATTGATGGGAAAATAATAAAGTCTATAGTTAAATGTCTGAATGTCAAATATTGAGAACTAAGGAAGAAAAGATAAAAAATAGAAAATTTTAATAAGATGAAAAAAGGAATACATCCAGAGGATTATCGTATGGTGGCATTTAAAGATATGTCAAACGGTACGGTTTTTTTAACAAAGTCTACTATTAAGACAAAAGAAACAGAAACAGTTGACGGTGTAGAATATCCGTTGTCAAAGTTGGAAATTTCCAGCAGTTCGCACCCTTTCTATACAGGTAAAATGAAACTTGTTGACACCGCAGGACGTGTAGATAAGTTCATGAGCCGTTACGGGAAGCAGATGGAATCTCGTCATAGTAAATAAGATAACTATAACATAATCTATATAAAAAGGCCTCGCTACTGCGAAGCTTTTTATTTTTAGTACAAGATGAATATTATTTTTTTGTTTCATCACATGTTTGTGCTACAAACGAATTGGTAAAAGAAGTTAAATCTTTAAAGTTAGAAGAAGGAATAATATTTTCGGAAAAGAAAATGTTTTTCTTGAGCAAGGTGTAAAGATGGAGTGTGCTACAATCAATGCTACAGAAGGTCCGGTGTATCTTGGTGAAAAACTGTATTATGGAAGGCGTGCTTATCCGTGGAGTCTTTGCTCTATGTGAAGGCAGTACGGTAAATATGGGAAGTAAAATTTACGGTGCAACCACTATAGGCCCTTATTCAAAAGTTGGAGGAGAAGTTGGGCAGTCTATTCTTACAGGATATTCTAATAAAGGGCATTTCCGGATATCATGTAAATCAGCTTAAATCTGTATTTAAAACTGCAGAAATAGTTATGGCCCGCCGTAATTGTGTCCTTACAGTTGAGGATCGTAATATTCTTGAATTTGTTTTTAATCAAACTGTTTCTTACAGAAGATTTCAATAATACCTAAATTCCGCAAGGAATTTAGGTATTATTGAAATGCCTTATTTAAAAACAGGTGAATAAATTGTGGCATAAGTATTGACTATTGGTATAAAGTTAAAGAAAAGTGTCGTTGCGACATAATGTCATTAATAAACTGAAATCTGAAATGGTAGATAAAAAAGAACAACAAAATATAGAATTGATATTTTCGGGAATAAATAATAATAATGAGATTATTCCAATTTTAACAGAAGGAAATGAATTTGATCTTGCGGCAAAAGATATACCTGAAAATTTACCGATATTGCCTTTAAAGAATACTGTTCTTTTCCCTGGAGTATTTCTTCCTATTACAGTGGGAAGAGAAAAATCACTTACGTTGGTAAATGAGGTTTCAAAAGGTGACAAATTTTTAGGAACTCTTACACAAATAAATGGTAATGTTGACGATCCGGAAGGTAAGGAGTTGTATACTATAGGAACTGTAGCTAAGATTCTTAAAGTCCTAAAAATGCCGAATGGTTCGACATCTGTCATGATACAGGGATTAAAAAGATTTAAAATAACTGAGTATACGGCAAGTGAACCATATCTTATGGCTAAAGTAAAATTATGTAAAGAAATTATTCCTGAACAGAAAAGTGATGATTTTAAAGCTGTAATAGGTTCTGTAAAAGATTTATCTGCCAAAATAGCACAATATTCCAAATCGATGGCAGATTCGGGATTTGTTATTAAAAATATTGAGAATCCATCATCGTTAATAAATATTGTTAGTTCAAGCCTTGATCTTAAAGTAAAAGAGAAACAACTTCTTTTGGAAAAAAATGATCTTTACGAACGTGGGTTAAATGTGGTTTCTTTATTGGCACGAGAAGTTCAGTTTTTTGAATTGAAAAAAGATATACAGTCTAAAGTTAAAGTCAATCTTGATCAGCAGCAACGCGAATATCTGCTTAATCAGCAGATGAAGACTATACAGAATGAATTGGGTGGAAATCCTGTAGATCAGGAGATTGATAAATTACAGGAAAAAGGCAAGACGAAAAAGTGGAGCAAAGAAGTTTCTGATTATTTTGAAAAGGAAACCGCAAAATTACATAGGGTAAATGCAGCTTCCGGAGAATATTCAATTCAGTATTCATATTGTCAGACGTTACTGGAACTTCCATGGAATGAATATACTGAAGATAATTTCGATTTGCATCATGTAGAAGAGATCCTCGATAAAAATCATTATGGGCTGGAAAAAATTAAAGAGCGTATATTGGAACATCTTGCTGTTTTGAAATTAAAAAAAGATATGAAAGCACCAATTCTTTGTCTTTATGGACCACCTGGAGTAGGGAAGACCTCTCTTGGGAAATCTGTTGCCGATGCATTGGGAAGAAAATATGTAAGGATGAGTCTGGGAGGATTGCATGATGAATCTGAAATTCGCGGGCATCGTAAAACATATATAGGAGCTATGCCCGGAAGAATTATACAGGATATTAAAAAGGCAAAGTCTTCAAATCCTGTATTTGTGCTTGATGAAATAGATAAAGTATCTAATGATTTTCATGGAGATCCTGCTTCTGCTCTACTTGAAGTACTTGATCCGGAACAGAATTCAGCATTTCATGATAATTATCTTGAAGTTGATTATGATCTATCACGTGTTTTATTTATCGCAACGGCAAATACTTTAAATACAATAGCTCCTGCATTAAGAGATCGTCTTGAATTAATAGAAATCAGCGGTTATATTACTGAGGAAAAAATGGAAATTGCCAAACGTCATCTTATTGCTAAACAATTGAAAAATAATGGTCTTAAAAATGACGATATTGTTTTTAGTGATAATATCCTTAAATATATAATAGATAATTATACACGTGAATCGGGAGTAAGGGAACTGGATAAAACAATATCCAAAATATGCCGGAAGATTGCTAAAGATGTAGCATACGGGAATAACTTTCATAAAAAGCTAAGTTTGGAAGATATACGTAAATATTTAGGAGCTGTCAGATATACCCGTGAAATGTATGAAGGGAATGAATATCTTGGTGTTGTAACCGGACTGGCATGGACTGCTATGGGCGGAGAAATTCTGTTTATAGAGGCAAGTCAGTGCAAAGGGAAAGGACATCTTACTCTTACCGGAAATTTGGGAGATGTTATGAAGGAGTCAGCTATGATAGCTTTTGAGTATATAAAATCACACACCAGAGAATTAGACATAACTCCTTCTTTTTTTGAAAAACATGATTATCATATTCATGTTCCTGAAGGTGCTATTCCAAAAGACGGACCTTCTGCCGGAGTTACCATGACCACTTCTCTTGCATCTGTTATTACAGGACGGAAAGTGCGCAAAAGTATAGCTATGACCGGAGAAATCACACTGATTGGTAAAGTACTTCCTATCGGAGGAGTAAAAGAGAAAATTCTGGCGGCCAAACGTGCAGGAATAAAAGAAATTTTACTTCCTTCTGAAAATAAGAAAGACATAGAAGAAATTAAAGACATCTATTTAAAGGGACTTACGTTCAGATATGTTGATAAAGTAAGTGAAGTGCTGGATTATGCACTTTTAAAGAAATGATTTTAGCTTTTCTTGTTGTGCATTAAAGGCTTATAAACTATATTTGTGTAAAAGTTTTTTTATGACAAAGGTTCATGGGACAGCAAAAAATATTTTTATTATAGTTGGTGTTATACTAACTCTGTTTCTGTTATGGTATTTTAGTTCTATTCTTGCCTATGTAATTATTTCTGCCATTGTTTCTTCAATAGGGAGACCTGTCGTAAGATTTCTTCAGAGGATAAAAATAAGCCATTTTCATTTTTCATCCGGAACATGTGCAATGATCACTCTTCTTCTATTCTGGAGTTTTTTTATTAGCTTTTTTAGTTTTCTTATTCCTTTGATAGGCAGCGAATTTAAAGAATTTTCAACTATAGATATGAGTGTGGTACTCACGGAGATAGAGACTCCTGTGGAAAAGGTGATGGCCTTTTTCGGGGTTCATTATAATAATATAGATAATTATGATGTATGGGGAATTCTTAAAGACTGGCTGACTACTCATTCGGTATTTTTAAATTTAACGGATACTTTTTCAACTATAGCCGGAGCTGTAGGCAATGTGTTGATAGGCTTTTTTTCGGTTTCTTTTATTTCTTTCTTTTTTCTCAGGGATGAAAAAATGTTTAAAAATGGAATTTTGTTGCTTACTCCACGAAGATACGAGGAAAGAGTGGTAAGAATTCTAATATCAACAGGGAATTTATTAAAACGGTATTTTATCGGACTTTTTTTTGAAGTCCTTATGGTTGGAATTCTGATCACTGCAGGAATGTCCATTTTGGGAGTTGGATTTCATCATGCGGTAATTATAGGTCTGTTATGTGGGTTGTTTAATATTATTCCATACTTAGGGCCATGGATGGGAGCAATAGTTGCATTGTTAATCGGAGTGGCAATTAACCTTAATTCTGATTTTATGTCTGTTACTTTTCCTCTTATGGGTGGAATAGTAATCATTGTAGCCGTTGTACAGCTAATTGATAATATGTTATTTCAGCCTTTAATATATTCAAACAGTGTAAAAGCTCATCCTCTTGAGATATTCCTTGTGATTATAATAGCGGGTACATTGGGGGGAATAGTCGGTATGATTATAGCTATTCCTGTTTATACTATTTTACGTGTAGTTGCAAGAGAATTTTTAAATAATTTGAAAATTGTTAAGGCTCTGACAAAAAATCTTGGATAACTTTAATTTGTTAGCCTTACTTTCCTCAATAATTTTTTATATTGTGCTTAATATGAATTTAAGGTACAGTATTTTGGTTCTTGAGGCTTGAAATTGTAATTCAGTGCCCTGAATCTGATAGCACCGATTTATTGAATACCTAAATTAGTTATTTAATATATCTATTATTTATGGTTATATCAGTCATTGATTTGGGGACAAATACCTGTAATTTGCTTATTGCAGAAATTGCGTCAGAGGGGAAGGTCGGTCATATTTTTTATCAGGGAAGCGAAGCAGTAAGAATAGGTGAAGGAGGAATAAATAAAGGAATACTTACAAAAGGAGCCTTTAAAAGAGCAGAGACCGCATTATTAAACCATATTGAGAGAATTAAAAAATATTCGTCAGAAGAGATATTTGCCTATGCTACTTCAGCTGTAAGAGATGCTTCAAATAGAAATGAATTTTATAAATACATTAAGGAGAAAACAGGGATTTCCCTGCAAATTATTTCAGGCGAAAGAGAAGCAGAACTGATATTTAAAGGTGTCAATTTTGCTTTTGGTAAAATTCCTGACAATTCACTTATTCTGGATATAGGAGGAGGAAGTAATGAATATATTTTTACTTTCGGAAATCAGATTTTATGGAAAGAAAGTTTCCCTTTGGGAATGTCCCGGGTTTTGCAGAAATTTGATATTTCCGATCCTATTACCAAAGATGAAATTGCAGAGATTAAGGAGTTTTTCCTTATTGGTCATAAAGATTTATTTGATAATCTTAAATGGAAACCTGTTAATCAGTTAATTGGATGTTCCGGAGCTTTCGATACAATTGCTGATCTTAAAGACGGAGTATCTGCCGGTTCCGTTTATCGGATAACGGAAGAAATTTTCTTGTCTGAATTTGTAATTATCTATAAAAGGATTATTGAATCAACTATTTCTCAAAGGAAAAAAATGATTGAGATGAGTCCTTTTCGTGAAAAGATGATAATTCCGTCTATTATTCTTATGAAATTTATTTTGGAAAGTTTCCATATAAAACGTATAATTCATACGGGATTTTCTCTTCGGGAAGGAGTCTGGGAAGAATTAACTAAAAGAAAGGAAAATGTCTAAAATATTAGTGATTGATGATGAACGCAGTATCCGTAATTCTTTAATGGATATATTAAAATATGAGAATTATGACGTAGTTCTGGCAGAAGATGGTCCTCAGGGGCTTGATCTGGTGGGAAAGAATGTCTTCGATCTTATACTTTGTGATATTAAAATGCCTGAAATGGATGGAATAGAAGTATTGGATCAAATTCATATACTTGCACCGGATACACCTGTTGTTATGATTTCAGGGCATGGGAATATTGATACAGCTGTTGAATCTATTAAAAAGGGAGCATATGACTTTATTGAGAAACCATTGGACCTTAACAGATTGCTGATTACAATTAAAAATGCTACAGATAAATCCAGTCTTATTTCTGAAACAAAAGTTTTAAAAAACAAAGTCAGTAAAAAATATCAAATAATTGGTCATTCTCCTGCATTAATTAAAGCTATTGAAATGGCTGATAAGGTAGCTCCAACCGAGGCACGTGTACTTATTATGGGCGAAAACGGAAGTGGGAAAGAGCTTTTTGCCCGTCGTCTCCACGAAAGAAGTAATCGTTCTACAGCTCCTTTTATTGAAGTTAATTGTGCGGCTATACCTTCCGAACTTATAGAAAGTGAACTTTTTGGTCATGAAAAAGGAGCCTTTACCTCTGCGATGAAACAACGTAAAGGTAAATTTGAAATTGCAGACAAAGGAACCTTATTTTTGGATGAAATAGGTGATATGAGCTTGTCTGCACAGTCTAAAGTATTAAGATCATTGCAGGATGAGAAAATCACAAGAGTTGGAGGTGATCATTCTATTAAAGTTGACGTTCGTGTTATTGCCGCTACCAATAAAAATTTAATAGAAGAGATTCATAAAGGGAATTTTAGAGAGGATCTCTATCACAGACTTAGTGTGATAATAATATCTGTCCCATCGCTTAATCAGCGACTGGATGATATTCCGGAACTTACAGATTATTTTATTAATCAGATTTGTGGAGAATATGGTATGCCATTGAAGAACTTTACTACTGAAGCTATTAACAGATTAAAAGAATATCACTGGACAGGAAATATCAGAGAATTCAGAAATGTAATAGAACGTCTTATTATATTGTGTGACAAAAATATAACAGCAAAAGATGTGGAGTATTATGCGGTTCCTTTACAGTAAAATTATTATAAAGTACTCTATGGCATTTTATTTGTTATATGTTTATTAAGTGTATTAACGATAAAAAAATCATTTAAATGAATAATATTAAAATATATAGGCCTGCTTTGATGGTGTTTGTTTTTCTCATTTCCTGTTTGCAGCTTTATTCTCAGGTACCTGAAGGAATTATTACCGCTTTTAAAAATGGTAATTCAGCAACTCTTTCTAAATATTTTAATCAGAGTATAGAAATGGTTGTTCTTGAAAATGATGATATTTACAGTAAAGAACAGGCAAGACAGATTATTTCCCATTTTTTTATTAATAATAAACCAGAGAAATTTACGATTCTTCATCAGGGAGGGAAAGACGATTCTTATTATCTTATAGGGAAACTAATAACACATAATAAAACATACAGGGTCTATTTTTTTGTAAAAGGGATATCTCCTAATCGTTATATTCATCAACTTAGAATAGAGGAAGACCGGCAATAATTTTCATGGTAAAATATAATATCATTATATTTTTAGAACAAATTTATATTCCTTTAGTAAAGGATTAGTTTGTCTTTATTTCTTGATATTAAACAATTTTCTCTTTTCTTCGTTTGTTAAGGAATCATATCCAGACTCTCTTACTTTATCAAGAATATAATTAATTTCTTCCTGATCTACTTCCTGTTTAAAACCGGACTGTCCTGCCTTTTTATCAGTATGGATCCGGTAAGAAGATTTTATTTTATATTTTCTTTCGAACAGTCTGCAGAATTTATCTAAAAATGAAATAAAATATTTGGTGATATCATTCCCTTTACGATAATTAACGGCAAAATAGACACCCAGAAGGCCACTTCCCAAATAAGCAAAATTTATACATGCATTTGCTGTACTATTTCCCAGAATATAAAGCAAAATTGAAATAATGGCAAGATGTTTCATTTTGATCTGTCCTATTAACAATAACTGTATAGGATAGTTTGGTGCATAATAGGCAACAGCAGCAATAACAGATATGACTGGAACCGCTGCTCCCACCAGACGAACTGCGATCATATTTTCAGAAAGTCCCGGAAAAAGCAAAGATATCATCATAAAAAATATTCCTCCTGATATTCCGCCAAGCAGATAAACACCAAGCAATTTTTTTCCGTCAAAATAAAAAAGAAATATTTTTCCTATCCAGTAAAGGAAAACAGCGTTAAAAAGGACAGACAAAAAGCCTGAATCAAAAAACATAAATGTAAGTATTGTCCATGGTTTTAAAAGAAACTGATTAAAATCGCCTGGGAGTGACAAATAGTTTAACAGATCAAAGTTTCCTTTTACACCTGATAACAATACATTTAATAAACGTAAAAATATAAATAATCCGATATTAATATATATAATCCGGGTAGTTACCGAACCCCTCTTGAATGATTCCTTTATTTTATCTGTTATTTCCATAAATTAATAAAAATTTTTACGATCTTTTTTATTCCAGTATTTAATCATTAAAAAGCCAAATAGCATTCCTCCAAGATGGGCAAAATGAGCAATATCACTTCCCGACTGAGATAATCCAAGATAAAGTTCCAGAGCACCGTAACCAATGACAAAATATTTTGCCTTAATAGGAATAGGAGGGAAAAGCAGCATAAGTTCCGTATTGGGGAACAGCATTCCGAATCCCAGCAGTACTCCAAATATAGCTCCGGATGCTCCCACTGTAGGAATGTTTAACAATTGGTTTAAAGACCCCATCATAGAATCCGTATAATTTTTCCCTTGACTCCATAGATCTGCACCCTGTTGAAGAACGATATTTATCTGATCAGGACTCATCTTTGAAGTCAGGCTTTCATATTGTATACCTTCTACCAGAAGATGAAGGAAAGCAGCACCAAGGCCACAGACAAAATAAAAAATAAAAAATCTTTTTGGTCCCCATAGATTTTCCAGAACACGTCCAAACATCCATAGTGCAAACATGTTAAAAAAAAGATGCATAAGTCCGCCATGCATAAACAAATGTGTGACAATTTGATATGGCTGAAAGGCCTGGGATTTTATAAAATGAAGTCCCAGAAGGGAAATAAGATCAATATTGCTCATACTGAGACCATAAGTAAACAACAGCATTAGAGCATTGATGATAATCAGATTCTTTACGACCGGTGGAGTGTTCCCGAAAAGGGATCTGTAATTTTGCATAAACAAATTTTTATTGACAATAATACTTCAATAGTCAGACCAAATTGTAATTTTTTTGTAAAGTAAATAAATACTGACAAAAAATCATTTTAATAACTTTTCAATTTGTTCTAATGGCAGAATAGATAATGTTTTCTTTCCTGAAGGAGAATAATTTGGAATTTTGCATGCAAAAAGCTGATCAATAAAAATTCCTGTCTCTTCAGGTTGCATAGTGTATCCGTAAGGGATAGCAGAAGCTTTTGCCAGAGATGCCGCTATTCTTTCCTTAGTCTGATGATTGAAGTCTAATTCTGAATCTTTTAATTTTTTCAGCATTTCATCTACAATTTCTACAGATGAAGTATTTTTGATAATTTTAGGTAATCCGTTGATAATGAAACTATTCTTTCCAAAAGGGCGTATGTCAAATCCCAGAGGCTTTAGCTTTTCAAGAACTGATATCAGTAATTCGCCGTCGGCAGCATTTAATTCAAAAGTTTCAGGAAATAGTTGCTGCTGACATTCGTTATTTGGATGCTGTAGCATAGAAAGGAATTTTTCATATAGAATTCTTTCATGTGCACGTTTCTGGTCTATAATCATTAGTCCTGATTTTACGGGAGATAATATATATCTGTTTTTAAACTGAAATCCGTTTATATTTTGTGTTACAACATGGCTCTCAAAAATTTCAGTATCTTTTGGTTTTTCAGGTTCGGGATACAGTTTTTCCCAATTGGGTAGCTGAGACTTATCTTTCATTGAAGGATCTGATGAAAAAAAATATTCCTGCTCTTTTTTGAAAGGATTATACAGAGGATCTGTTTTTATTTCAGGAGGTGTTACATCCTCAATACTCTTTAAAGGCAGAGGCATTTCAATGCTTCCTGTTTGATCAAAATCAATTGAAGGGTCTACATTATATTTACCGAGAGATTCTCTTATTGTTGCATGAATTATTTTCCATATAGCCTTTTCATCTTCAAATTTTATTTCTGTTTTTGTCGGATGTATATTTATGTCAATATTAGCCGGATCAATTTCAAAATACAGAAAATAAGAAGGTATTGTATTTAAGGGTAATATCTTTTCATATGATTGCATTATAGCTTTGTGAAAAAACGGATGCTTCATGAAGCGTTTATTTACAAAGAAAAATTGTTCCCCAAAAGATTTTCTTGCAAATTTTGGCTGTCCTATAAATCCATGAATATTAACGAGAGATGTCTCTGTGTTTACAGAAATAAGATTTTTTTCCATTGATTTTCCAAAAATGGAAATAATCCGTTTTTTAGAAATAGTAGTCGAATTTAATTCATAAATAGTATTATTATTATGAATAAGTATTATTTTTATTTCAGGATTAGCAAGGGAAACCCGTTGAATTTCTACGATAATATGTCTTAATTCCGTAGAGTTTGCCTTTAAAAATTTTCGTCTGGCCGGTACGTTGAAAAACAAATTTTTAACTAAAAAATTTGTTCCTTTACTACAGGCTTCACATTCATGATTAAGTATTTGTGATCCTGCAATATGAACAAAAGTTCCTGTTTCCTTATCATGTTGTCTGGTGTGTAGTTCAACATCCGCTACTGCTGCTATGGAGGCCAGAGCTTCTCCTCTAAAACCCATAGTTCGAATAGCAAAGAGATCTTTTGCCTCCCTTATTTTAGATGTGGCATGGCGTTCAAAAGCCATAGCAGCGTCTTTATCTGACATTCCGCATCCGTCATCAGTTACCTGAATCAGAGTACGACCCGAATCTGTGAGGTTTATTGTAATTTCTCCGGCTCCGGCATCAATGGCATTTTCTACCAGTTCTTTTACTACAGATGCGGGATGTTGAATAACCTCACCTGCAGCAATCTGGTTAGCTACTGAATCGGAAAGTAATTGTATTATATCTGACACAGTTGTTTAAAATTTAAGATAGAGGTATGCAATCATACCAAGGATGACAATCAACACAAGTAGCCTTTTGTTTGAACGATTTTTGGCTTCTTTTAATGTTTTTGATCCGGCGGTTGGTTTACTTTTTCTAAAAGTTCCGTGATAATCAATTTTTCTGCTGCTTTCCCATCCTTCTTTTTCATTAATGCCCATTTCCATTTTTATTCTTTTTTCTCTTAGAACCCTTTCCTCTTTTTTCTGATCATAAAATCTGGGAGTAATATAAAATTTTCTAGGTTTTTGTATATGGAAAAAACTATCTAACATATATATATATTTGAATTTAAACAAAAATAAAAAATTTATGCGAATAATAGATAAAGGGAATATTATTTTAATAAAAATTGATGAAATAATTTTACTGTGATTTTTAATTTATTTTCCCCAGCTTTCTCTGTCAAGACTTCTGTATTGAATAGCCTCTGATATATGCATGGAATTAATTTCAGATGACCCTTCGAGATCTGCGATTGTTCTTGATACCTTAAGAATTCTGTCATAAGCGCGTGCCGAAAGTCCAAGTTTTTCCATGGCCGTTTTTATTAATTGTCGGCAATTGCTGTTCAGACTTACATATTTTCTTACCAGTCTGGAACTCATCTGGGCATTGCAGAAAATATCATTCTCTTTTTTAAAACGATTTGTCTGAAGTTTCCTGCATTTTATTACCCTGCTGCGGATAGTTTGGCTGTCTTCTGTTATTGAATTTTCAGATAATTTTTCAAAAGGAACAGGAATTACTTCAAGATGGATGTCTATCCGATCCAGGAGAGGACCTGAAATTTTACTAAGATATTTTGTTACTGCACCAGGAGGACAAGTGCATATTTTAGTTGGATGGTTGTAATACCCACAGGGACACGGATTCATAGATGCAATAAGCATGAAACTGGCAGGATATTCAATTGTGAATTTTGCTCTGGAAATAGTAATTTTTCGTTCTTCAAGTGGCTGACGCAGAACTTCCAGAACCGACCGTTTAAATTCAGGAAGTTCATCCAGAAATAAAACACCGTTGTGTGCCAGTGATATTTCTCCCGGCTGAGGAAAGCTACCCCCTCCTACAAGAGCAATATCAGAAATAGTATGATGAGGAGAACGGAATGGCCTCTGAGTCATTAGGGAAGTTTCTTTTCCTATTTTCCCGGCAACAGAATGTATTTTTGTAGTTTCAAGTGCTTCGTGCAGAGACAAAGGAGGTAAAATAGTAGGAATCCTTTTTGCCAGCATAGTTTTACCGGATCCAGGCGGTCCGATCATTATTACATTATGACCACCGGCAGCGGCAATTTCCAGAGCACGTTTTACATTCTCCTGTCCTTTTACGTCTTTAAAATCAACATCTGAATAATTTTGATTTTCAAAAAATTCTTCTCTTGTATCGACAATAGTTTCTTCGAGGTTTGAATTTCCGTTTAGAAAATTCACAACTTCCTTAATGTTGCAAACTCCGAATACTTTTAGATCGTCAACTACTGCAGCCTCCTTGGAATTTTGTTTTGGAAGAATAAGTCCTTCAAATTTTTCTTTTCTTGCTTCTATGGCTATAGACAATGCTCCTTTAATGGACTGCAGAGTACCGTCAAGTGATAATTCTCCCATTATCATAAATTTTTCTATTTTCCGGGGACTGACTTGTCCTGAAGCTGCCAGAATTCCTATGGCAAGAGGAAGATCGTAAGAAGCTCCTTCTTTTTTAATGTCTGCAGGAGCCATATTTATTACTATTTTTTGTCTTGGCCATTTATATCCGTTAAGACGCAAAGATGACTGAATGCGCTGTTGACTTTCTTTTACCGCAACATCAGGTAATCCTACCATATAAAATTTTACTCCCTGGGATATATCAGTTTCCAGAGTAACTGTTGATGCATTGATTCCATGAACGGCTGAGGCATATATTTTGATCATTTTATTAACAATTCCTGTTATGAGATATTAATTTATGATAAATCACCGCAATAGTCAAGAGTACAGAGATAATTATTTCTTTCTTTCCAGATTTAAATATGCATAATCGAAGTCATTTTTGTCGTCATGGAGGTCTTCTCGTTGAAGTTCTTTCCATTCGTCAAAATCTATTTCAGGGAAAAAGGTGTCAGATTCAAATGATTTATAAACTCTCGTTAAATATAGTTTGTTAACATACGGATAAAATTCACGGTAAACAGAACCTCCTCCTATTATAAATGCTTCTGATTCTCCTTTTATTAATTCCAGTGCTTCTTTAACTGAGGTTACTATCTCACATCCCATAAACTTATTATCTCTGTTGTGGGTTAAAACAATATTTCTGCGATTAGGCAGAGGCCATTTGGGAAGAGAAAGTAAAGTTTTTTTCCCCATGATAATCGGATGGCCGGTAGTGATGGCTTTAAATCGTTTTAAATCACCTGAAAGATGGAATAATAATCCGTTATTATTGCCAATGGCATTATTATCCGCCATTGCAACTATCATGGACAAATTTTTGCT
This sequence comes from Prolixibacteraceae bacterium, assembly GCA_016649735.1. Lineage (GTDB taxonomy): Bacteria > Bacteroidota > Bacteroidia > Bacteroidales > Prolixibacteraceae > JAENXA01. Next base: position 18,762 of record JAENXA010000008.1, read on the forward strand.
GGTCATTAATTTAGAATTTTATGTCTATGGTATTAAATTTATGATTCTGAGATATATCTTTTAAAACCGTTTTATTTTAATTTATACAGATATTTTTGCCGAAATATGAGGATAACATTCGTAATTTACCAGTTCGAAATCTTCGTATGTGAAATCGAAAATAGATTTCACATCAGGATTAATTTTCATTTGCGGTAACTTTTTAGGAGTGCGTGTAAGCTGAAGTTTTGCTTGCTCTATATGATTTAGATAAATATGAGTATCACCTCCTGTCCATACAAAATCTCCAGGCTTAAGACCAGTTACCTGAGCCATCATCATAGTAAGAAGAGCATAAGAGGCAATATTAAATGGTACTCCCAGAAAAACATCACAACTTCTCTGATACAGCTGGCATGATAATTTTCCATTGGCAACATAAAACTGAAAAAGAATATGGCATGGAGGAAGATTCATTTTATCCAGTTCCCCTACATTCCATGCACTCACAATTAAACGACGTGAAGTGGGATTATTTTTTATCTGTTCTATTACATTACTTATCTGATCTATATGTTTTCCGTCAGGAGTTGGCCATGAACGCCACTGATATCCGTAAATATGTCCCAAATTTCCGTCAGGATCTGCCCATTCGTTCCATATACGAACCTTATGATCCTGAAGATATTTTACATTAGTATCGCCTTTCAGAAACCACAGTAATTCATAAATAATTGATCTCAGGTGTAGCTTTTTTGTAGTCAGAATAGGAAAACCATCCTGTAGATTAAAACGCATTTGATGACCAAAAACGCTGATAGTTCCGGTTCCTGTACGATCGTCTTTTTTAACACCGTCTTTCAAAATACGATCAAGTAAATCCAAATATTGTTTCATAGAATGTTATATCTTTTTTTACAGTATAAAGGTAGAAAAAAACAGCAATAAAATAAAAAAGGACGATTTTTAGTCGTCCTTTCATATATATTAACTTCAAAATTATTTTTGAAATTTAGATTTCCCTGGGAATAATGTTTTCTTTAAATCATTGCCTTCGAAAAACACACCGACATTTTCATAATATTCTTATTTTAATATTTTTTAGAATAGCTGCAATCTTTAATTTGCAGATAGTAATCTTTTACTTATAACAATTTTCCTGCATTCTTTTATATCTAA
>JAENXA010000266.1 GCA_016649735.1 Prolixibacteraceae bacterium
ATAACAACTCTAAAAACTCCGATAAAACTAAATGGCTTTATCAATGGTAAAACAGTTTCCATAACCCGCGATAATCCTGATGACACCTTGCATTTCGGGAAAGAAGTCAGTCTGAAAATATACGATCGTCGCGAAATAGCCGCCGGACAAAGCCGCTATCAGATTGCACAACAGCCAAAATTCAGAAGCAAATCAAAAATTCTGAATGATCGTCGTGGTGATATAATGCTCCTGATTAACGGTATGCCAGTGATACATATAGAGCTGAAAAAAAGCGGGGTTCCTGTTAGTCAAGCATACAACCAGATTGAAAAATATTCGAATGAAGGAATCTTTACAGGCTTGTTCTCGCTGATTCAGATTTTTGTTGCCATGGAACCTAACGAGACAATTTATTTTGCCAACCCTGGTCCCGATGGCAAATTTAATAAAGACTTTTATTTTCACTGGGCCGACTTTAACAACGAACCTATAAACGACTGGAAAGATATAACGTCTTCTCTGCTTTCCATTCCCATGGCACATCAGTTAATTGGTTTTTATACCGTAGCCGACAATTCCGACGGCGTGCTTAAGGTTATGCGCAGCTACCAGTATTATGCAGCCAATGCCATAAGCGACAAGGTCTCTAAAACCGATTGGAATAGTAAACATTTGCTTGGTGGCTATATTTGGCATACCACAGGCTCTGGAAAAACATTGACCAGTTTTAAGTCGGCACAATTAATTGCCAATTCGAAAGATGCCGATAAGGTGATTTTTTTAATGGACAGAATAGAGCTTGGTACTCAGTCGTTACGCGAATACCGAGGTTTTGCCGATGATAAGGACGATGTACAATCAACCGAAAACACCGGTATTTTAGTGACAAAACTAAAAAGTACAGATCCTGCAAATACCCTGATCGTCACCTCTATTCAGAAGATGAGCAATATTAAAGATGAAGACGAGGGACTTAATGCAAATGATATTTCACTGATGAATTCGAAAAGAATTGTTTTTATAGTAGATGAAGCACACAGGTCAACTTTTGGCGATATGCTTCGAATAATAAAAGAAACATTTCCTTCTGCTATATTTTTTGGATTTACCGGTACACCTATTCAGGAAGAAAACCAAAAGAAAAAGAACACTACTTTATCGGTATTCGGTGACGAATTACATAGGTATAGCATTGCTGATGGAATTCGTGATAAAAATGTATTGGGCTTCGATCCCTATAAAGTATTGACATATAGAGATAAGGATTTAAGGAAGGCTGTTGCCCTGGAAAAAGCCAAGGCAGAAGATGAAAGTGAAGCTTTTACCGATCCAGAGAAAAAAAAGGTCTTCAATAAATATATGAAGCAGGTGAAAATGGCCGGATACATTGATGATGCCGGAAACTATGTGAACGGGATTGAAGATTATTTGCCTAAATCGCAATATAATAGGCCGAAACACCGTGAAAAAGTGGTAGAGGATATAATTGACAATTGGTTAACACTGAGCCAAAACGGAAAATTTCATGCTCTATTTGCTACAAGCAGCATATCTGAAGCTATTGACTATTATAGATTAATAAAAGATAAAAATCCGAAATTAAAAATCACTGCTCTCTTTGATCCAAATATTGATAACAATGGCGGTGTAGAATTTAAAGAAGATGGACTGGTAGAAATTATTAAGGATTATAACAATCGTTACAAGCAAGATTTTACGCTTGCCAATCATTACAAATTTAAAAAAGATATTGCTGCAAGGCTTGCACATAAAGAGCCCTATATCCGAATAGAAAGAACACCGGAGAAACAACTCGACTTATTGATTGTGGTAGATCAGATGCTCACAGGTTTTGATTCTAAATGGCTAAATACCTTGTATTTAGATAAGGTACTTAAATATGAAAATATCATTCA
>JAENXA010000272.1 GCA_016649735.1 Prolixibacteraceae bacterium
AACACTAAAAAAACAAAACTAATATTTTTTTTATATATTAATGTCTGTTATTTTAAATCATAATCCTAAATTTGCCAAAGAGAAAAAGTTTTAAAAGTCAAAAAAGAATATATTATTATAAATCAGCATTAAAATAAATGAAATTTAACAGACTTTTATTATTGATATTAATCATCACTACTGCCTTTTCCTGTAATTATGAGAATAGTAACAGCGAATATGGAGGAGGTATTGAAAAGCCGGAGAATTTGATAAGTAAAAATAAAATGGTGAATATCCTTTATGATATTCATTTATCTGAAGCTTTTTCTGAATATAATAAATATAATAATAAAGACAAAAAGATAGATTTTTCATCAAAGGATTTTTACAAATCTGTACTGGACAAATACGGAGTTTCTGATTCTACCCTTTCTGTTTCTCTTATCTATTATTCTTCTTTCCCTAAAAAATATGGAAAATTATATGCTGAGGTTAGTGAAAGAATTGGAATGAATCTTGAATCTGTGAAAGCAAAAAATAAGTTACTTGAAGATAAAAACAGAGTACCTAAAAAAATGATTTTTTCAAGATTCCCATATATTCGTTATCCTAAAAAATAAACAGAATTAAATCTGTTGTTAAAAATGCATAGCATAAAACGTTTTGCCGCACATTATATTTTCCAGGGAGATGATTTACCTCCCGTATCAGGAGGAATTTTGGAGACAGATGAAAACGGGACGATTATTGGACTCATAAAACATATGGACAGCATGAAAGAAATGGCCCGGATGAAATTTTTCAACGGAATTATATGTCCGGAGTTTGTCTTTCTGCCAAAACCACATTTGTTTTATTTTCCTCAGCTTAAGAAATATGAAGATCTATTATCGAATGATGATGATCAAAAGGAAGAACTGTCAGGAAAAAAGATTTTCGACTGGATAAAAAAAATTCAATTAATTCAGGATTCGCCGAACCTGAAGGATCTTATTAATTTATTTACAATTAAGTCATCAATAATTGCCGGTAAACAGGAAATGTTAGGATCTTTTGTTCCCGGTAAGACTCCGGGTATTATATTTATTGATAAAATAAATTATAAGGAATTAAGATTGACCTCTGGAAGTAGCATGAGGAAAATCATTTAATGTAAAAGATTTTTTTTATCTGATTCTGGTTAGTAAATTTACACGAATTTAAATATATAAACAACATCAATATACATGTCTGATAATATAGAATTAAAGGAAAATATTCCTGAAAAAAATAAAAATAGAGAAAAAAAGAATAATTTAATAGTTATTTTTCTGTCTGTAATACTTGTTATTTTGTTAGTTGTTTTTTTCATTCAAAGAAGTGAAAACAGATCTGTGATAGGTGCAATTAATGCTGAAAAAGATTCTCTTAATATCGAACTTTCAAAAATGTCTCAGCATTACGATTCTCTAAAAACTGACAATGATACTATCAATAAACAACTTTTTTTAGCACAAACACAGGTTAATGATTTGATGGTTGAAATAAAACAGGTAAAAAAAGCCAGTTATTCACAAATATCTGATTATCAAAAGCAAGTGGGTTCTCTAAGGCAGATCATGATGAATTATGTAGTTCAGGTTGATTCTCTGAACAGGAGAAATAAATTTCTTATGGAAGAGAACAAAAAGGTGAAACAAAATTATATGGAAATTGAATCCAGAAATAAGACTCTTCAGAAAGAAAAAAATAACCTTTCTCAAAAAATCATTAAGGCTGCTATGTTGGAGGC
>JAENXA010000221.1 GCA_016649735.1 Prolixibacteraceae bacterium
AAAATGAAAAAAGAAAATATCGAGAAAGCTTATCAGATTGCAAAAGACGAGTATGCAAATATTGGTGTTAATACTGACGAAGTATTAAAAAAGATAAATGATGTTGTTATCTCTCTGCAGTGCTGGCAGACTGATGATGTTGGTGGTTTTGAAACTCCTGATGCAAGTTTGAGCGGTGGTGGTATACAGGCAACCGGTAATTATCCCGGTAAGGCTAAATCTGTTGGGCAGGTACGTCAGGACCTTGAAAAGGTAATGTCTTTACTTCCGGGTAAACAAAGAGTTAATCTTCATGCAAGTTATGGCGAATTTGGTGGCAAGATAGTAGATAGAGATCAGATTGAACCAAAACATTTCCAGGGATGGATTGACTGGTGTAAAGAAAACGGTATTGGAATGGATTTCAATTCTACATGTTTTTCTCACCCTAAAGCTGCTGATGGATATACCTTATCAAGTAAAGATGAGAATATTCGTAAATTCTGGGTTGAACATGTAAAACGCTGCCGTAAAATTTCTGCTGAAGCTGGAAAGCAATTAGGTACTGCATGTATTCATGATATATGGGTTCCTGATGGTTCTAAAGATACCCCAATTGATAGAAACGGATATCGTACTCTTCTTAAAAAATCTCTTGATGAGATTATGGAAACAAAGTATCCTAAAAAATACATGAATGATGCTGTTGAAAGTAAATTATTTGGTATTGGTGCTGAATCAATGACTGTTGGCTCTCATGATTTCTATATGGGATATGCTGTTAAAAATGACAAATTAATTTGCCTTGATACAGGACATTTCCATCCTACAGAACAGGTTGGTGATAAGATTTCTGCTTGTTTGCAGTTCGTTGACGAATTATTATTGCATTTATCACGTCCGGTACGCTGGGATTCAGACCACGTAGTTACTTTAAATGATGATATTCAGATGATTGCTTCTGAAATCATTCGTGCTGACCTACTGTCACGTATTCATATCGGACTTGATTTCTTTGATGCTTCAATCAACAGAATTGGTGCTTATGTAATAGGAGCAAGGGCTGCTCAGAAAGCATTTATGTATGCTATGCTTGAACCTTCAAAGAATTTACTGGCTGATGAAGAAGCAGGAAGATATTTTGAACGCCTGGCAAAATTGGAAGAATTAAAAACCATGCCTTTTGAAGCTGTTTGGAATTATTACTGCTTAAAAGAAAATGTTCCTGTAGGAATGGACTATATATCTGCTATAGAACAATATGAAAAAGACGTATTAATTAAACGTTGATTTTGGTTTTTGTAAAAAATTATAACTGTAAGGACTCGATTTTATCGGGCCTTTATAGTTATTGTCTTTTTAAAAAAGGATTATTAACCAAAAAAAACAATAAAATATAAAACAATAAACTTATGAAAAAGGTTATAGCCGTTTTTGATATAGGTAAAACAAATAAAAAGCTTTTGCTATTTGATGAAAATTTCCGGGTCGCTTTTCAGCAGGAGCAGAAATTTCCTGTAACAAAAGATGATGACGGATTTGAATGTGATGATATAGATCTTATTACCTCATGGATGAGAAAAGAACTCGAAAAACTTATTGAAAGTAAGGATTTTGATCCTGTTGCCGTTAATTTCTCGACATATGGTGCTTCTCTTATGTTTGTTGGGAAAGATGGTAAAAGACTGACTCCTGTATATAACTATATGAAAGAAGTTTCTCCTTCCATAGCAGAGGATTTGTTTAATCAGTATGGAGGGAAAAATGAGTTTTTAAGAAAAGCTGCAAGTCCTCCACTGGGCCTTCTTCTTAATTCCGGTATACAAATTCTTTGGCTGAAAAAGGAGAAACCTGAAATTTATAAAAATGTAGGAACTATACTTCATTTTCCTCAGTATCTTTCATATTATCTGACAGGGAAACTTGTTTCTGAACCAACTTCAATTGGTTGTCATACATTTATGTGGGATTATGACAACATGTGTTACAACAAATGGCTGGCAGATAATGATATTAAATTGCCGGAACCTATAACGAATGATGTTGTTTTTGATTCAAAAATAGGTAACAGGATTTTAAAAGTTGGCGTTGGTATTCACGACAGTTCAGCTTCTCTTGTCCCTTATCTTTTAGGTAGCAAAGAACCATTTATTCTTATTTCGACAGGAACATGGTGTATTAATATGAATCCTTATAATAAAGAACCTCTTACTGCTGATCAGTTAAGTCAGGATTGTCTTTGCTTTATGAGTCCGAAACGTGAACAGGTAAAATCATCACGTTTATTTATGGGACATTTTCATGAAGTATGGGCTGATAAATTAGCTGAACATTTTAGCGTAAAACAAGACAACTTTAAGACTGTAAAATATGACGGAGCTATTATTAAGGAAATGAAGAATAAATTTTCCAGTCCTATATTTTTTCCGGATGGAAAAGAATCTTTCGATGATGGATTAAAATCTGCTGATCTTAGTTTATTTAAAAGTTATGAGGAAGCATATACTAAGTTAATAATTGAGTTAACAGGATTAAGTATCCATGCCGTTAATCTGGTGATTCCTGAAAATGACAGCACTAAAAAAATATATATATCCGGAGGATTTGCCCGTAATGAAATATATGTCAGATTAATGGCTGAGTATTTTTCAAAACAAAAAATTTATACTTCAGAAATTGATAATTCAAGTGCTCTGGGAGCTGCTCTTGTTATATCACAAACTTTCAGCGGAAAGAAAGAAATAAATCCTAATCTTGGCCTGAAAGCATGGCATTAATGGATTATTTATTTATTAAGGATGGCTCTGTTTTTGCTGTATAA
>JAENXA010000049.1 GCA_016649735.1 Prolixibacteraceae bacterium
AATCAAACATAAATCTTTAGAAGATAAGTCTATGATTTTAAGGTAGGTAAATTATTTATATATCTTATAATATTTTAAAATATAACAAGAAATGCACAGATTTTTTTTAATTTTATTAATGTCAGTTTTTTCTATTTCAGCTTTTTCCCAGAAACTTGAGTATAATGCACAATTATATGTATTTGGTGACAACAGGGAATTTCAAAGTCAGACATCCACTTCACAAACTATTTTTGGAGAACGTGCTTCATTTGAGATAGGAACAACACTTGAAAAAATTCATCATATCAGAATTGGATTAAACTATTTATATGAATTTGGTAGTGAGATGGATGATAAAACGCCAAAATTTACTGCATATTATCATTATGAAGATACACAAAAATCGGTTTATGTCGGAGCATTTCCCAGAATGGGTCTCATAGATTTTCCTTTGGCACTACTTTCCGATACATTAAATTATTATCGTCCTAATATTGAAGGTCTTTACGGAAAATACAACTGGAAATGGGGACATGAATGTGGTTTCGTAGACTGGACCAGTCGTCAGACTGACACCCGCAGAGAAACATTTATGGCTGGTTTTTCAGGTGAGATAAGACACAAATCGTTCTTTTTTCAGAATTATATGACACTATTCCATTATGCAGGTACTGCATTGTCAAACGGAACAGAGGATGTCAATGATAATATGGCTGCAGTTATTTATCTGGGAAGTGATCTTGACAAAATTCTTCCTTTAAAGAAAGGATATCTTCGCCTTGGTGTTATAGAATCTTCTTACAGGAGAAGACATGAGGAAAATAAATATGTTAACGGTATGAGTTTTACGGGAGAATTTTACGGAGAAGTTAAATGTTTTGCTCTGAAAGCTACATTTTCTGAAGGTGATGGTCATATAATTACTAATGGAGATCCGTTTTACAGTATAGGAAATTATATAAGGACCGATATTTACTGGTTAATTATACACACTAAAAATATTCAGGCACATATAAACGAATCATTCCATTTTATTAATGGTAACGACATGGACAGTTCTACTCAATTACATTTAGTATATAAGTTTAGAAATTAGATACAGAGAACGACAAACAAATTATGAAGAAAGTTTTTACCAACATTTGAAAACTTCGGATTCAGGAAAAATTATTTATAATACTGTGGTTATTACATGTTGGTTTTAATTTAAAATTCATTTAATTACCTTTATTAAAAAAAATAATGGAGCCTTTTTTACATCAGGTAGCATCATACATTGATAAAAAGTACGGGAAAAATCTTTATCGTACATCGGTAATTTTTCCTGGAAGAAGGGCAGGAGTCTTTTTCAATGCTTATCTTAATAAGATAATTACGAATCCGACAATAGGGCCTAAAATCATAACCATCAGCGAACTTGTATCAGGGTTATCACCGTTACAAATTCCTGATCGTATGAGCATGATCGTAGATCTTTTCGGGATATATAAAAAAGTAACAGGATCGCATGAAACGCTCGACGAATTTTATTTTTGGGGAGACATACTCTTAAATGATTTTAATGATATAGATAATTATCTTGTCCCGGCGCAAAAACTTTACGAAAATATTACTGATTTAAAACAAATTGATCAGATTTTTGATTTTTTCTCAGACAACCAAAAAGAAGCATTAAAAACATTCTGGGGAGGAATGGATCCTGAAACAGAAAGTGAAAACCGGAAGAAATTTGTTTTTATATGGCCTAAACTTGGAGAGATATACCTTCTTTTCAAAGAGCATTTGGTGTCTAAAAATAATGGCTATAGTGGCATGATTATAAGAGATATAGTCGAAAAGAACGAAGATATTACAAATTGCACTGAATTTGTATCAGACCATTATATATTTGTTGGTTTTAATGCATTAAATAAATGTGAGAAAAAATTATTTCAACAATTTAAAAAAAGCGGAAAATCCGATTTTTTCTGGGATTACGATAAAACATTCATTGAAGATATAACCCAAGAAGCTGGTAAATTTATACGGAATAATATTTTTGAATTTCCTATGCCTGAAGATTTTTTTCCAGATCAGGAAACAAGGAAACCTAAAGTACATATATATTCAGTTCCCGGACAGATATCACAAACCCAGGTAATAAATCAAAATGAATTTTATACTAAAGAAAATAAACAAATTGCTTTTGATGATTCTGCATATGTTCTTGCAGATGAGAATCTTTTAATACCTGTAGTCTCTGCTTTAAGTTCACGTTGTGATAAAATTAATATTACAATGGGATATCCTTTAATTAAGACTCCGGTATATAGTTTATTAAAACAACTTATTGAACTCCAGAATGATTCTAAGAAACTGGACAAAGAAGATGCTTTCTATTCAGGAACAGTTATTTCTATTTTAAAGCATCAGCTAATTGCAGGAGACATGTCGAAAGATATGGTTTCTGAAATTTACAAACAAAATAAGGTATATATAAAAAAATCAGAACTAAAGAAAGATGATCTCACAACACTGCTCTTTGTAAAATACACTAACTGGCGAATGATGGCTGAATCTTTTATGGAAATTATTCGTTATCTTTCTAATCGTTTATCTGGTCAGGAAGAGGAAAATGCTGAAATTCAGGATGAGAAAAATGCTAATCCACAGAAAGAATTTTTATTCAGAACATATCTGGTAATTCAGCGGTTAACAGATGTACTTAACGAATTGTCAGGAGAGGTTCTTTCGATATCTTTATTCTGTAAAATTCTTCTGCGTCATCTTCAGAGAATTACTGTTCCGTTTGAAGGCGAACCACTTTCGGGATTGCAGGTTATGGGATTACTTGAAACGCGGGCACTTGATTTTAAAAATCTTACAATTTTTTCAATGAATTCTGATATTATGCCAAAGAGAGAATCTTCGCATTCATTTATACCTTATATGATGAGAAAATATTTTGGAATGCCGGTTCAGGAATATCAGGATGCAATTTATGGCTATTATTTTTACCGTCTGATTCATCGTTCAGAAAATGTAACTTTGGTATACGATTCTTCAAGCGATGGATTAAAAGTAGGAGAGATGAGTCCGTTTTTGCTTCAGCTTATTTATGATTCAGATGTTCATCCATCTGTTTCTCATCTTAATTTTGAGTTTAGCAGAACAGAGAATCCTGTGATTAATATCCCGAAGGATAAAAAATATCAGCATAAATTATTATCTGACTTCAAAAATCATAGATTAAGTCCAAGTGCAATAAATAATTATATAGACTGTAAATTAAAATTTTATTTTCAGAGAATATGTAGAATCAGTGAACCCGAAGAAATACAGGAAGAAATTGATTCACGGATGTTTGGAAATTTATTTCACTATGCAGCACGGGAACTATATTCTGAGTTTGGATCACGGCAAATTACATCTAATGATCTGGATAAAACAATTCATGATGAAGAGAAAATTAATAAAGCAATTATATCAGCTTTTGCTTCAGAATACTTTAAAGATAAAGGGAAAGAGGATATAATAATTTCAGGTATGAATCTTCTTGTACAGGACAACCTTAATACATATTTAAAAAAGCTACTCGAAAAAGACAAAGCATTTGTACCATTTCATATTATATCACTCGAAAAAAAATATGTAGCTGATTTTCCTCTGAATATAGAAGGAGAAACATATAATATAAAGCTGGGTGGAACAATAGACAGAATAGACTGTACCAAAGACGGGATAAGAATTATAGATTATAAAACAAGTCGTCAGGTAGAAACAAAATTTTCAGAATTTGAAAAAATGACAGACTCCGGAAATAAAAAAAGACCAAAAGAAATTTTTCAGGCATTAATATATTCAGAAATATACAATAGACTGAAAGGAGATAAAGAAAATATTCTGCCAAATCTTTATATAATTGACTCATTATATGAAAAAAAATTTCAGCCACAGATTCTTAAAGAAAAAGAGAAACTTATATATCAGGATGTAGCTGTTGATTTTAGAAAATTTTTACAGGATTTTTTAGAAAATGATTTTTTTGCAATACATGACTATAATCAGACTTCTATTGTTGAAAAATGTTCGTATTGTCCGTATAACCAGATATGCAGGAAAAAATAAACTCCTATTTATTTTTCAGTAGATCCGGGCGACGTTTCTTAGTAATTTCATATGCCTGTTCTTCTTTCCAGTCATCAATCTGTTTATCATTTCCGTTGAGAAGAATATCCGGCACTTTCCACCCCTTGTAATCGGCAGGGCGGGTATAAACAGGATGGCTTAGTAAGTCATCCTGAAAAGAATCGGTAAGGGCAGAAGTCTCATCAGAAAGAACCCCTGGAATCAGCCTTACAATACTGTCAACCATTACAGCTGCCGCTATTTCACCGCCGCTAAGGACATAATCGCCAATCGAAATTTCCTTAGTAATAAAATGATCTCTTATGCGCTGATCCACACCTTTATAATGTCCACAAAGAATAATAATATTCCCCTTTGTTGAGAGTTCGTTGGCTGTTCTTTGATTGAATGTTTCTCCGTCGGGAGTGGTATATATAATTTCGTCATAATCACGTTGTGATCTCAAATGCTCAATTACCGATTCTATTGGCTGAATGGTCATAATCATTCCTGCACCTTTGCTAAAGGCATAATCATCTGTTCTTTTGTGTTTATCAGTGGAGAAATCACGGATGTTGTGAATAAAAATTTCAACAAGCTCCTTCTGTTTAGCTCTTTTAACAATTGAGTAATTAAACGGGCTTTCCAGTAACTCCGGTAATACAGTTAGAATATCAATGCGCATAGAATAATTTTTTACAAAGATACATATTTTAAAAATGAAGGTTAATAATAATTTTACTTGAAAACTGCAAGGATATATTTACATTTAGCAAGTGCATGCAAATTTTTCTTACGTAAACCTTTATAATGTTTTTTTTCTCTAAAAAAAAGGTAATAAACCTTTAAAATATCTTTTTTTATGATTATTTTAAAAAATCGCGAATGAAATAATGATTTTTTTTGAGTATTCTTGCTGAAAATTATAATTTCGTATCTTAGATTATTAAGAAGGCAATAAAAAGAAATATTCTGTAAGATAAATAAAGAGAGGAAAAGCTTTCATTTCCTTTCCTGCTTAATGTAAAAAACACAAATCACCAAATAAAATAAGTGATTTAAAATTTTTAAGAATGGAACCTAAAGATCTAGAAAACTCAATTGAAGAGTTAAAAGCTACTCCTAAAAAGGAAGAAGCTACTACTATGCCAGATGAAGAACCGAAATCTGATGTAAAAAAAGTGGAGAATGTTTCGGAAGAAAAAACTGAAGCAAAAATGTCTGAAAAAGTTGAAGAAAAAGCCGAAGAAAAAGCTGAAGCTTCAGAAAAAGCCGAAGAAAAAGAAGGAACTTCGGTAAAAGCTGAATCCATTGAAGCTGAAAATAAAAATGAAAGCGTAAAGGAAGAAAAAAAGAAAATAGATTATTCCGAATGCACAGAGCCGGAATTAATAAATGTCTTACGTCAACTGGTTTCGGAAAATAAGGATATAGATATAAAAGATGAAGTAGAACGGATAAAAAGCTGGTTTTATAAAAAACATAAAGTACACGTAAAAGAGGAAAAAGAGGCATTCTTAAAAGACGGAGGTAAGGAAGAAGATTTTGTCTCTGTAAATATCGTTTACGAAAAGGAGATGAAGCAGTTGCTTAAAGATTTTCATCAGATACGTGAGGTTCTGGTTAAATCTGAAGAGCAGACAAAAGAGAAAAATCTTGAAACAAAATATAAAGTTATAGAGGGAATAAAATCTCTTGTTAACAGAAAAGAATCCATAAATAAGACTTTTCAGGAATTTCGTGAATTACAACAGCAATGGAAAGAAATAGGAATGGTTCCACAGTCAGATCTTAAAGGATTATGGGAAACATATCATCATCATGTTGAAAATTTTTATGATTATATAAAGATCAACAAAGAACTGCGTGATATGGATCTTAAAAAAAATTATGCAGCTAAAATCAATTTATGTGAAAAAGCAGAAGAACTTCTGAATGAGACTTCTGTAATTAAAGCATTCAATATTCTTCAGAAATATCATGAACAATGGAGAGAAATTGGACCTGTTGTTCGTGAGAAGAAAGAAGAATTGTGGAATAGGTTTAAACTGGCTACCTCCAAAATAAACAAACTGCATCAGCAGTATTTTGAAAACAAAAAAGAAGAACAGAAGAAAAATCTTGAAAAGAAAACTTCTTTGTGTGAGAAAGCAGAAGAGTTTATGACTAAAGAGATGAAGGGTTTTTCCGACTGGGATAAAACATCAAAATCATTGATTGATTTACAGACAGTATGGAAAACAGTTGGTTTGGTTCCCAAAAAAGATAATGCAAGTATATACGAAAGATTTCGTGCAGCATGTGATAACTTCTTTAATGCAAAACGTGAATTTTACACACAAAATAAGGAAGAACAGCAACAAAATCTGAATATAAAAAACGATTTGTGTGAAAAGGCAGAAGAATTAAAAAACAGCACAGAATGGAGCAATACTACCAGAGCTCTTATAGAAATTCAGAAAAAATGGAAAGAAACAGGTCCTGTTCCACGTAAGCATTCAGATATTATATGGAAAAGATTTCGTACGGCATGTGATTATTTTTTCGAAGAAAAGTCCAAACATTTTTCCGGGCAGGATAAAGAACAGAAAGAAAATTTAGCTCTTAAAAAGCAACTTATTGAAGAAGTAAAACAATATAAGATTACCAAAGATCAAAGTATTGATATTGCAAAATTAAAAGATTTTCAGAAACGCTGGTCAGATATTGGTTTTGTACCTTTTAAAGAAAAAGATGCAATTTTTGAAGAATTCAGATCTGCCATAAATGTGCAATTTGATCATTTAAAATTGGGTGCCCAGGAACGTGACCTTATGAGATTTCAGTCCAAGGTAACAGGTATGTCATCTTCGGGCAGTCAGAGTAAAATGCATTTTGAAAGAAGCAGATACAGCGTAAAAATCAAGCAGATGGAAAATGATCTCGCATTGTTAAAAAACAATATAGGATTTTTTGCCAATACAAAAAATGCTGAATCTCTTATTGAAAATGTTAACCGTAATATCGATGATACGCAGAAAAAAATTGACGTTCTAAAAGAGAAAATACGGATTATTGATAATATGGAAGATGAATATTAATTATTACATAATTGTTTCGTTTTTTAAGAAACCGGCAATTTTTTTGATATCAGGCCTAAATTAAACGGGTACTAATATTTATTGTTTAAATTTGTACTATCGTTGAACTTTTAAAATTTATGCATTTGTCACCTACCAGATATATTTTCGTCACAGGCGGTGTTGTTTCCTCATTGGGGAAAGGTATATTAGCAGCATCATTAGCTAAGTTGTTACAGTCAAGAGGTTATTCCGTAACGATTCAGAAACTCGATCCTTATATTAATGTGGATCCGGGAACCTTGAATCCATATGAACATGGAGAATGTTATGTAACAGAAGACGGAGCCGAGACGGATCTGGATCTGGGACATTACGAAAGATTTTTAAATGTTCGTACTTCCCAGGCAAATAATGTTACAACAGGTCGTATATATCAATCCGTTATTAATAAGGAACGTAGAGGAGACTATCTGGGGAAAACCGTTCAGATTGTTCCTCATATAACCGATGAAATAAAACGGAGAATTAAAATATTAGGATCGAAGAATAAGTACGATATTGTAGTAACAGAAATAGGCGGAACAGTTGGAGACATCGAATCACTTCCATACATCGAAGCAGTTCGTCAGCTAAAATGGGAAATGGGAACTAATGCTCTGGTAATTCACCTGACACTTGTTCCTTATCTTGAATCATCCGGTGAGTTAAAAACAAAACCCACTCAGCATTCTGTTAAGAAATTACTGGAAACAGGAATTCAACCGGATGTACTGGTTCTTCGTACCAATCATGATCTTGGAGACAATATTAAAACTAAAGTAGCCAGATTTTGTAATGTAGAGAATGATGCTGTTATACAGTCTATTAATGCACCTACAATTTATGAGGTGCCTATTAATATGCTTAATGAGAAACTTGATACAACAGTTCTCAGAAAACTAAAAATGCCATTAAAGCATGAACCTTATTTGGATGACTGGAATGAATTTTTAGAGAAAATAAAAAATCCTAAATCAGAAGTAAATATTGGTCTTGTTGGAAAATATGTTGAATTACAGGATGCATATAAATCTATTGCGGAATCTTTGATTCATGCAGGTGCTGTAAATAGCGTAAAAGTGAATCTTACATATATTCATTCAGAAAATATTAATGTAGAGAATGTAGCAGAGCAACTTAAAGGGATGAAAGGTATTATAGTAGCACCCGGATTTGGAGACAGAGGTATACCGGGTAAAATTGTTGCTACTAAATATGCAAGGGAAAATAATATTCCGTTTCTTGGAATTTGTCTTGGTATGCAGATTGCCGTCATAGAGTTTGCCAGAGATGTTATGGGATTTGACGGGGCTGATTCTATAGAGATGAATGAGAAAACCCCATATCCTGTTATCGATCTTATGGAAGAACAAAAAGGAGTAACAGAAAAAGGTGGTACTATGCGTCTGGGAGCATATCAGTGTAATATTATTGATAAAAAATCAAGGGCTTACAGCGCATATAAGAAAAAAGAAATATTCGAACGTCACAGACACCGTTTTGAATTTAATAATCGTTTTCTTGAAGATTTCAAAAAAGCAGGAATGGTACCCACAGGAATAAATCCTGATACTGATCTTGTAGAAATAATGGAAATACCTTCTTTGAAATGGTTTGTAGGTGTTCAGTTCCATCCAGAATACAGCAGTACAGTTTTAAGTCCTTCACCTTTATTTGTAGCTTTTGTTAAAGCTGCCATGAGTTAAATATAATTTTTTTATGGATAAAAATACAATTGTCGGAATAATTCTTGTTTTTGTTGTTCTTATTGGTTTTAGCTATTTTAATCAACCGTCACAGGAAGAAATTGCAGCAGCTAAAAAACGTCAGGATTCAATATCTTTGGTCGTTTCTCAGCAGAAACAGCAATCAGAGGAAGAATCTCAAAAAATATCAGAACAAAAAGCAAAACAGTTAGTCTTGTCCAATAAAGAAACTGCAGATGTTTCTGAGAAGAATGATAATCGTTATGGTTTGTTTACTCCTTTATCCAAAGGAGAAGAAAAATATATTACTCTGGAAAATAACTTGATGAAAATCAAGATCTCTAATAAGGGAGGAAAAATTGTTTCCGTTGAGATTAAGAATTTTAAGACATATGATTCTCTGCCATTAATACTTTTTAAAGGAAAAGAAAATGTTTTTGGTCTAAACTTTTTTTCAGATAATAAAAGTATAAAAACAGA
>JAENXA010000300.1 GCA_016649735.1 Prolixibacteraceae bacterium
CCAGATTTCTGTAAGTGTCTTAAAACTCTTGTTTTCTGCTATTTCTTTAGGACTAATATGACAGTGATAATCGAAAATAGGCATTTTCTCTGCATGATCATGATACAAAGTCTTTGCTGTTTCTGTCTGCAGCAAAAAATCTTCATCCATAAAGTTCTTCATATATTGCAACTTTTATATAGTTTAAATAATCCAAATTAATTTAAGCTATCCTGTTTTACTGATAGTTTAAAATCAAAAAAGTCTCTTTTTTTTCTGGTCTTTACTATTTACACGAATTTTTTACATTATTTTCAAACTTTATATCTAAGTATATAATAATCATTTTATAGTATATCCATTTTATAATATGGTTTATTTTCCGTGTTCGCACACGAAATTAGAAGTATTTTTTGTATCCGCCATATTTTTTTCCAAAAAGAATCCAAAACATGTTTAAGAATATATTTTGCCGTGTACGAACACGACGTATTAAAATAAAACATATATTTGTAATAGTTTTTATTATTTAATCAATTATTTATCAGAATTTGAAGTTAATTTTTAAAAAGATACTGTTATAAAAGAGCTAAAAAAAATAAGGATTAAGGACATTGCTAAGGAAGCTAATGTATCAATTGGAACGGTGGATCGTGTAATTCATCATCGTGGGGAAGTTTCGGCTGAAACCAAAAAGAAAATCGAAGATATTCTTAAAAAGATGAATTATCATCCCAATATAATTGCAAGTACTCTGGCTTCAAAAAAGAATCATGTTTTTGCGCTTTTGTTTCCGAAACCAGTTTCAGAAGAATCATACTGGAACAAACCTTTAATAGGAGTTCAGAAGGCAACAACAGATCTTGCCACATATGGCGTAAAAATAATACTTTATCAGTTTGCTCAAAATAATCCTGACTCTTTTCGCATTAAGGCTGAAGAAATATTGAAAAATCCGCCCGAAGGTATAGTTCTCGCTCCATATTTTTCCAGAGAGACAGAAGATATAGTAGCAAAACTGGAAAAGCTTAATATTCCATATATTTTCATAGATTCTAATTTAAAAGGGTGTAATAAAATAAGCTATATCGGTCAGAATTCTTTTCAAAGCGGAGCACTAACAGCAAAACTTTTCGATTTTTCTCTGCCGGGTAAAGCAAATATTTTAATAGTTCATTTTGGAAAGGAAAGAGATAATCAAAATCATTTAATACAACGTGAAAAAGGTTTTTATAATTATTTTAAAAAAAATGATCCCCATGTACTAAAAAA
>JAENXA010000036.1 GCA_016649735.1 Prolixibacteraceae bacterium
ATAATTAAAATTAATCAATCAGGGCGAAAATACCCAAAAAAGCCCTGCTTTTTTAAGCAAGGCTTTAATTTATTTAATTAAATAGCTGTTACAATTGAGGTCCTGCAGAAACTAAAGCTTTACCAGCTTCATTGTCTGTAAACTTCTTAAAGTTCTTAGCGAACATACCTGAAAGTTTTTTAGCCTTTGTATCCCACTCTGCAACATTAGCATAAGTATCGCGAGGATCTAAAATTTTAGAATCAACATTTTCAAGAGAAGTAGGTACTTCAAGATTGAACATTGGAATAACCTTAGTTTTAGCTTTCTCGATAGAACCATCATGGATACGGTCAATAATACCACGTGTATCTTTAATTGAAATACGTTTGCCTGTTCCGTTCCAGCCTGTATTTACCAAATATGCAGTAGCACCGTTAGCTGTCATTTTCTTAACTAATTCAGAAGCATATTTTGTTGGGTGTAAAGCTAAAAATGCTTCACCGAAACATGCTGAAAATGTAGGAATTGGTTCTGTGATACCAAGTTCAGTACCTGGAATTTTAGAAGTAAATCCACTTAAGAAATAATACTGAGCCTGCTCAGGAGTCAATTTTGATACCGGAGGCAATACACCAAATGCATCAGCTGTCAAAAAGATAACTTTCTTGGCTGCACCAGCTTTTGATACCGGTTTTACAATATTATCGATGTGATAGATAGGATAAGAAACACGAGTATTTTCTGTAGCAGATTTATCAGCAAAATCTATTTTACCACTCTTATCCATAATTACATTCTCAAGTAAAGCATCTTTTCTGATAGCCTTGTAGATATCAGGTTCGCTGTCTTTGTCAAGATTGATAACTTTTGCATAGCAACCACCTTCGAAGTTGAAAACACCTTCATCACTCCATCCGTGTTCATCATCACCGATTAATTCACGTTTTGGGTCAGTTGAGAGAGTTGTCTTTCCTGTTCCTGACAGGCCAAAGAAAATTGCTGTTTCGTTTTTTTTATTAGTATTAGCCGAACAATGCATTGCAGCCATACCTTTTAATGGAAGGTAATAGTTCATCAATGTAAAAATACCTTTTTTCATTTCGCCACCGTACCATGTATTCATGATACACTGTTCTCTTGTTTTCAGGTTGAAGGTTGTAACTGTTGAAGAACGCATACCGAGTTCTTTGTAGTTTTCAACTTTACCTTTGGCAGCGTTGAAAGAAACAAAAGTTGGTTCGAATGTTTCAAGTTCCTTTTCTGTAGGACGGATGAACATATTTTTTACAAAATGAGCCTGCCATGCAACTTCCATAATAAAACGTATTTTCAGTCTATTATTTTCGTCTGCACCACAAAAGCAGTCCATTACATATAATTTCTTATTGCTAAGTTGTTTAACAGTCTGTTCACGAACTGATTTCCATGCAATTTCACACATAGGATGGTTATCATTGTGATAATCAGGATTATCCCACCATACAGTGTCAAGACTTGCTTCATTCTGAACAAAATATTTATCTTTAGGTGAACGACCTGTATAAATACCTGTCATTACGTTTACAGCTCCAAGTTCAGATACCTGACCCTTTTCGTATCCTGTAAGACCTTCTTTTGTTTCGTCTTCAAACAATTGTTCATAAGATACATTATGAAGAACTTCTGAATTTTTAATACCATATTGGCTTAAATCTACTTTTTTCATAAAATTAAAATTTTATATATTATCTCGTTAAACTATTTACTTCACTTAAAAACAAAATTAATTTTTTTTATGCATCTGTCAGGTCTATAATGGTTATTTAATTATTTCATTACTGTTTATAGTATGTGTATTTGTATTTAAACAACTGATTATAAACATATAATAAGATAATTTTCGTCTTATAGAATGTTAAGAAATCATTAATTGAAAACAGGTTAACTTTCAGAGTTTCCGAAGATTACATTTATAAACAATATATAAAAAACAAACATCATTTACAAATATCAGCCGATAAGTTTTTTTGCAAATTTTATTTTCTAAAGTAATCTGATACCTGTTTTTTATGATCGTGGATGAAAACGATTTATAACACTTTTCAGATATTCCTGATCGAGGTGGGTATATATTTCGGTTGTTAATATGGATTCGTGTCCAAGCATTTCCTGCACAGCACGAAGATCTGCCCCTCCTTCAATTAAATGAGTGGCAAAAGAATGCCTGAAAGTATGAGGACTAACCTGCTTTTTAATATTAGCCTTCTGAGCTAATCTTTTTATAATGGTAAAAATCATTACACGACTAAGTTTCCCTCCCCTTCTGTTTAAGAATAATATATTTTCATTACCGGGTACTATTTTTTTTAAGAAATTTCGTTCCTTTTGAAAATACAGAGTTATTTCATTAATAGCTTTTCCGCTAATGGGTACCAGTCGTTCTTTGTTCCCTTTTCCCTGTACTTTTATATATTTATCTTCAAAAAAAAGATTAGTTAGCTTTAAATTCACCAATTCGGAAACACGCAGCCCGCAACTGTACAATGTTTCAATTATAGCTCTATTTCTCTGACCTTCTGCTTTTTCAACATTTACAGAATCAATAATCCGGCTAATTTCATCTACAGTAAGCACCTCCGGTAATTTTCGACCTATTTTAGGATATTCAATTAGTGATGTGGGATCTTTTTCAAGACTTTCGTCTATTATTAAAAATTTAAAAAATGACTTTACTCCTGAAAGAGTACGTGACTGGGTTCTACTGGATACTTTTTGTTCATTAAGATATTGAACAAAGTCCTGAATATGCTGAAATGTTACCATATCCGGGGTTATTTCTTCTTCTTTGTTATCCAGGAATGTCCTTAGTTTTTTCAGATCATTTAGATATGCAGCAATAGAATTTGGAGACAATGATTTTTCCAGTTTCAAAAATATTTTAAATTTTTTTTTGCATTCATCCCAATCCAACATTATATTCCCTTCATTAAGATTAATTACAAATGAAAAAATATATCTCACAAATGAAATGTCATATCTTTTTAAGTCTGGTTATGACGGCTTATAAATACTTATAAAACTAAATCTATCTGAAACTTTCTATTGCAAGACGGTATGAATTAAAACCAAAGCCCACAATACTTCCTTTGCATACAGGCGAAATTAGGGATGTATGTCTGAATTCTTCTCTTGTCTGTATATTTGAAATATGTACTTCAACAACCGGAGATGTAACAGCTGATATAGCATCACGAATTGCAACAGATGTATGAGTATATCCTCCTGCATTAAGTATTATACCATCATATGAGAATCCTGTTTCCTGAATTTTGTCAATAAGTTTACCTTCGCTGTTCGACTGAAAATATTCTAAGGTAATGTCGATGTATTTTTTCTGCATTTGTTTAAAAAATGGTTCAAACGAACTATCTCCGTAAATGTTTTTTTCTCTTACTCCCAACAAATTCAGATTGGGACCGTTTATAATCAAAATTTTCATATTCTTATAATTTAGTTTTCTAATCCCGGGTCTTTAATTCGCAACACTTATTTTTATCTAAGATCTACAACTTCTGCTCCGGGATGTTTACCTGCCTCAAATACAAAGTCTGATTCTTTAACAGGAACATTGGTTTTCATATCAGATATAGTAATGATATAATTATTACCATCTTCATTTTTCAGTATAGCCTCTTTTACAAGCATTTTCTTTTTGTCTATAAAAAGACGAATTTCAGTGCAAGCCTTTTCTTTCCCTTTTTCGGGGGTAAGATCGATGATATATAATGATTTCCCGTCATTGTTTTTTTCACCGGTAAAATGATAAATAAATCCTTCATTATAGAAGGAGAATAAGGTTGAAGGGTCAATTGCATCAGAAGAATCTTCTGTATTATTAATTGTTACCTCATTTGCATCAGACATATAATTCCATACAGTCTTTTCATTGCGATAAACTTCTATTCCCATTTTCGGAATTTTTAAATAATATTTTTCCCCTTCCATAAGCATAGTCCCATTATTTACTTCATGAATATCAGCTGATTTATTGTCCATAACATAACTAAAAGAACATTTTATAGTCTTAAAAGACTGAGTATTTTCCGTTACTTTCGCAAGTATAGATTTTGCCTTTTCATCCTGCTGCTGTGCAAAAACAGTGAAAACCGAAAACAAAAGACATACAATTAATTCACTTTTTATCATACAAATATATTTTTTTGTCAATATTAATTATCAATTACAAAAGAACTTAAAGGTCAATAATCACTGATACTACAACAAACATACCGCAATTATAATTATGAAATAAATTATTATCTGAAATCCATAACAAAAGAACAATTTCTAATCTGATTATTCATTCAGGTTCGAGATACAACACTCTTTAATTTATATCTTTCAGCATTTTCTCAAGTGAATATTCATCCTGAACCAGTACCTGCCGCGCTTTGCTTCCCTCTGCAGGACCTACAATTCCCATGGCTTCAAGCTGATCCATTATTCTACCTGCACGATTATATCCTATTGAAAATTTTCGTTGTATCATAGAAGTTGATCCCATCTGATTAACTACTACTATCCTCGCAACTTCATCAAATAATTCATCTCTGTTACTTAAATTAGTAGCAGATACATTCTCAACCGATTCTTCAGGGTCAGGTAATATTAATGCACTTGGATAACCCTGTTGTTGTGATACAAAATCACATATACGTTCTACTTCAGGTGTATCAACAAAGGCGCACTGCAAACGTGTCATCGTACTTCCTATTGACACCAGCATGTCTCCTTTACCTATAAGCTGATTTGCTCCGGATGTATCCAAAATAGTTCTTGAATCGACCATAGATGCTACTTTAAAAGCTATTCTGGCCGGAAAATTAGCCTTAATAATACCTGTTATTATATCTGCAGACGGACGCTGTGTCGCAATGATCATATGAATCCCCACTGCCCTTGCAAGCTGTGCAATACGTGCAATAGGCAATTCTATTTCCTTACCGGCTGTCATTATAAGATCTGCAAACTCATCAATAATCACTACTATATAAGGTAAATATCTATGTCCCTTTTCAGGATTGAGACGACGATGAATAAACTTACTGTTATATTCTTTTATATTTCTTGTCTGTGCCAGTTTAAGCAAATCGTATCTTGCATCCATTTCACGGTTCAATGAACTTAGTGTGGCTTTTACCTTCTGAATATCCGTAATAATAGGTTCATCATCTTCCATCTTTGCCAGAAAATATTTTTCAAGTTTCGAGTAAAGACTCAATTCTACCTTTTTCGGGTCGATCATCACAAACTTCAACTGGGACGGATGTTTTTTGTATAAAAGAGATGTTATAATAGCATTCAGTCCTACTGACTTACCTTGTCCTGTTGCACCTGCAACCAAAATATGTGGCATTTTTGTAAGATCAAATATAAAAGTCTCATTGGATATTGTTTTTCCAAGTACCACGGGTAATTCAGCTGTACTTTCCCTAAATTTTTTAGAATTGATAATTGAACGCATAGACACAAGTTCCGGTTTCCGGTTAGGAACTTCTATACCTATTGTTCCACGTCCAGGAATAGGTGCTATAATACGTATTCCCAGTGCAGCAAGACTTAACGCAATATCATCCTCAAGATTTTTTATTTTGGCAATACGTATTCCGGGTGCCGGTACAATTTCATATAATGTAATGGTTGGCCCTATTGTAGCACGAATTTTTGTAATTTCAATTTTATACTGACGAAGAGTTTCTACAATTTTATTTTTATTGGAGATCAGTTCTTCATTGCTTACGTCTGCGATTTTAACCTCCCTCTCGTCCAGAAGGTCAATGGTAGGATATTTATAATTAGAAAGATCGAGTGTAGGATCATAGTCTTCTACTACATCTCCTGATGATTTTCCTGAAACATTTTCTTCTTTCTTTTTTTCAACTGTCATTTTTAGATCATCAGAAGACTTTCCTTTTCCGGAAATTTCCTTTTCCATAGAATCAGATGAAACGGCTGGTATTATTTCCAACGGGTCATCAGAGTCCTCTTTATTGTTATCATCAGGATTAAAGACCGTTTCTATCTGATCGTTTTCTGTTATTTTTTTCGATATTTGCGGATCTTCTTCAACTGGATGTTTTTCATTTTTAATGGTATACATCTCTTCCTGTTTTCTGTTATTTCTGCTAAAAATATTTTTTAATAACAGAATAAATTTTTCAGTACCGAAAAAGATTATCATAAATAAACAAAGCAGCAATAGTAGAGATACTCCTATTACTCCAAACATAGAGCTAAGCCACGATGACATATATAATCCGTTTTCCCCACCCAGATATAGATATCCGTTTAAATCAAAAGCTGAGCGTAATAATCCAAAAAATAAAGAAAACCAGAATATCATAATAAATGAAAGACAGATTGTCTTAAAATATTTTACGAATGGTCTTTTTAATAACTGAAATGCAGTTACCACTATAATATAAATAAAAAGGAATGAGCCAATACCAAAGCCACGATTAATTATGTATTCGCTAAGAAAAGCTCCTGTTTTGCCTGCTTTATTTTCAACTCTTATATTACTATCCCCTATTAATTTGCCCCATGAAATATCCAGTTTGCTATGATCTGCCTCTCCGCTAAAAAGGAATGACAGAAATGAAATCAACAGATAGAAAGAAAACATGAGAAATATAATCCCAACCGTAATCCTGAATTTATCTCCACAAAAAAAAGCCCTGATTCGTGAAAAAATATTTTTTTTATGCGTATTTATCTTTCGTTTAATATCTTTTGCCATATTTTTTTTATATTCGACAAAGTTAAGGAAATTTAAGTGAAAAATTAAGCCACAATACAAAGACTGTAATTATTTTATAGTTTGTAACTGCTTTTTGTAAGTATAGGGTCTTACGTCTGTTAAAAACATTCCGGCTTTTCTGGCAGCTTCCATTCCCAGTACTCCGTCTTCGAAAACCTGACAGTTTGATGGTTTTGCTCCAAGTAATTTCGCACATTTTAAAAATGTTTCAGGGTCAGGCTTATGACGGGTAACATCATCGGCAGAAACAACGACATCAAAATATTTAGTAATATGAAGGGCTTCAAGTTGTATTTTTGCACTTTTAGAGCATGCTCCTGTTCCCACTGCCATGGGTCTTTTCCCATAATTCTCATATACCAGGGATACTACGTCAGGATGGGGTTTAAGCAAACCAATATTATCCCATAATAACTGTTGCTTCTTTTTTACCAGCTCTTCTGCAGTTATTCCTGTTAAATGATTTTCCTCAATAATGCGCCTTGCAAAAATAATGGTTGGTTTGCCGGTAAGTTCTATTATTATTTTTTCACTGAAATGACAATTATATTCCTGACATATTCTTTCCCATGTAAAAAAGTGTATCGGCAATGAATTGGACAGTGTGCCATCCAAATCGAAAATTAATGCTTTTACTTCCGGGTTTATTTTTATTTTTGTCATTGCTCTTGATATTTTACTTTGATACTTTACTTTGATTTAACAGGAGAATTATTCGTATGTTTCTTTCTCCCCGGTTAATATTTTGGAAAATTACAAAAACGAAATCAAACGAGTCTGTTTTTTTATCTTTATTCATTTTTTCTTAATTTTACTTTGATCTTTAGTATATTTCATAAAAAATCTTTGCAAACCGCAAAACTATTCTTACTTTTGCGCCACCTGAAAATCAGGGTATAAAAAAGTTTCGTTTAATTAAAAAAAAGTTTTATGAGAAACCAGTATGAAACCGTTTTCATTACAACTCCCGTTTTATCTGATGAACAGATAAAGGAGACGGTATCCAAATTCAAAGGACTTCTTACAGAAAATAAATGTGAGATTGTCAATGATGAGGACTGGGGATTGCGCAAGTTAGCTTATCCCATCCAAAAGAAAAGTACGGGATTTTACCATCTTTGTGAATTTACAGCTGAGCCTGAATTTATAGAGAAAATGGAAATACAGTACAGACGTGATGAACGTATTATCCGTTTTTTAACTATTAAAATGGATAAATATTCTATGGCTTACAGTGAAAAAAGAAGGAACATTCGTAAAGAAAAAGAAAAGGGAAAATAACAATGGCAAATAATCAAGGTGAAATTCGTTATCTAACTCCGCCGACAGTAGATATTAAAAAGAAAAAATATTGTCGTTTCAAAAAGAATAAGATTAAATATGTGGATTATAAAGATCCGGAATTTTTAAAAAAATTTTTGAATGAACAGGGGCGTATTCTTCCGAGAAGAATTACAGGAACTTCTTTAAAATTTCAAAGAAAAATTTCAAAGGCTGTAAAAAGAGCACGTCATTTGGCTTTACTACCATTCTTAACTGACTTGCTAAAATAATTACAAATAGGTTTTAGATTTTTCTAAAACTGTAATTTGTTCCGTGCGGAATATTAGCATGAAATAAAAATAAAAAAAAATGGAAATTATATTATTACAGGATATCAAAACTCTGGGAAGCAAAGACGATATTATATCCGTTAAAAACGGTTATGGAAGGAATTTTTTAATTCCTAAAAAAAAGGCAATTGTTGCTAACTCATCAAATAAAAAGATATTGGCTGAGAATAAGAAACAACAGGCTCATAAAGAAGCAAAGCTTAAAGATGAGGCATTGGCTATGGCAACTCAGTTAAAGGATAAAAAGGTTACTATCGGAGCTAAAGTTAGTAGTACCGGCAAGATATTTGGATCGGTTAATACCATTCAGCTGGCTGAAGCTATCAATAAATTAGGATTCGATATTGATCGTAAACAGATCTCAATTGAAGAAGATGTCATTAAAGGTATCGGAGAATACGTTGCAAAAATAAAATTACACAAGGAAGTTATTGTTGATTTTAATTTTGAAGTAGTTTCTGAATAATTAATGAATTTTACAATATTAAAAACCGTCGTATATATAATGTATACAACGGTTTTTTATTTGGCTTTTACTACCCTGATTATTGTATCTACAATATAAACCACTGATAGAATAGTTGAAAATTATGCTATAAAACCAAAAGTTTTTTTTAAAAAATAAATTATAGTTAACTTGTCTATAAAAATAGGTAATAGTCTTATCTGATCATTATTTACTAATTTAGCAAAATATATACATTTTTAAAATAAAACAGATTGTTATGAGTAAAATAATTCATGTGGCTCTTGCAGCTTATGGTATGTCAGGAATGGTCTTTCACGGTCCCTTAATAAAAGCTAATCCAAATTTTAAACTTGATAAAATTTTTGAAAGAAATAAAAATCTTTCCAGGCGTGAACATCCCGAAGCTACGATTGTTCATTCTTTCGCAGAAATATTGTCAGACAGAAACATTGATTTAGTAGTTGTAAACACTCCTGATACATTTCATTATGAAATGTGCAAACAGGCTCTGGAAGCAGGAAAAAATGTTATTGTAGAAAAACCATTTACACAATCGGTTTCCGAAGCAGAAGAATTAATAGATCTGGCTAAAAAGAAAGGACTTATTCTTACGGTATTTCAGAGTCGTCGCCTGGATGGTGATTTTATAACCATTCAAAAAATTATTGAGAAAAAATCACTTGGACGATTAACAGAATTTGAATCACATTTTGACAGATATCGTACATATATTGCCCAAAACACATGGAAAGAAACTGGAAATGAAAAAATAGGAGTGCTTTATAATCTAGGCTCGCATATGATAGATCAGGCTCTTGTATTATTCGGAATGCCTTTTTCTGTAACATCTCATCTGGATATATTACGGGACAATGGAGCAGTGCCTGATTATTATGATATTCGTTTACAGTACAAAAAATTTGCTGCTATTTTAAAATGCTCTTATCTGGTTCGTAATCCCGGGCCCAGATATAGTATACACGGAACATTAGGTTCTTTTCAGAAATGGGGAATAGATCCACAGGAAGAAGCACTAAAAAACCATCACACACCTGATGAAATTAACTGGGGTAAAGAAGATAAAACTCAATGGGGTAATATTGACACTAATATTAATGGCATTCATATATGTGGAAAGGTAGAAACAGATCCAGGTAATTATAATTTGTATTATGATAATCTTTATAATGTTCTGACTAAAGGTGAAAAACTACTTGTAGAACCAGAACAAAGCAGATACGGACTAATAATTATGGATGCATGTATAAAAAGTAATAAAGATAAAAGGACAATTGAAATTAAATTTTAAAAAACAACAAATATTTTCTAAAAAAAATAGGATATCAAATAAATGATACTCTATTTTTTTTAGAAAATTAGTTTAGTTTTAAAACAAATATTGGTTGCAAGAGAAAAGGTTATAGCTATTAAAAGCTTTCATTTCTTAATCGCGCAGCCAATATAATATATATTTTTAAATAATGTTAATAAATCATTAATAAAAACTAAATTATCAGGAAATAATTATTTTACATTCAACGTAACAACCAAGTTATAA
>JAENXA010000259.1 GCA_016649735.1 Prolixibacteraceae bacterium
AAAATACACCTCCCATAAGTATAGCAATAAGAAAAATGAAAAAAATTCGTCTCTTCATGCTTTAAAAATTTTTATTATCCATAAATTAATAAAAAAATTTGGATGCATGAAAATAAAACTGATTGTCATAGGTAAAACAGATGAAAAATATCTCAGTACAGGAATAAAAAAATATACTGACCGAATTGTGCATTATCTGCCTTTTGAATATCAGATTATCCCGGATGTAAAAAAGACACGTAATTTGTCTGAAAATCAACAGAAGGAAAAAGAAGGAAAACTTCTGCTTTCCGTTATTAAACCCGGAGATGAAGTAATCCTGTTGGACGAAGGAGGTGCTCTGTCCAATTCTGTGGAATTCGCCCGTTTTCTGGAAAAGAAAATGATAAAAGGAACCAGAAATTTAGTTTTTGTTATTGGAGGTCCATATGGCTTTTCAGAAGACACATACAGGGCTGCTTCTTCAAAAATCAGTTTGTCTAAAATGACATTTTCTCATCAAATGGTAAGACTGATTTTTAGCGAACAGTTATACAGGGCATTAACTATTATTAAAGGAGAACCCTATCATCATGAATAAAATAATAAAAGGAAAATATATTTTTCTGATTTCATTTGTGCTCTTCTTACTTGGCGGGATCATTTCAGAGAATTTTTTTACGAACAAAAGACAGTCCCTTCTGGTATTCAAAAAATTCGAAAAGACACTGCATAATCAGGAAAAATTAATGGACAGCAAGCTGGACGGAATTAAACAGACCATAACAGCTATAGATTTCAATAATAATTTTCAGGAGTCTTTTCATCAACTTTCTTCATTATCCGAAACAAATGAGATGGGATTTTCAATTATCCGCCACAATAAATTAATTTACTGGTCGGATAACAGGTTTTCTTTTATTAGTAATCCGGAAGTCTTAAATGGGAAAAGAATACTAAAAATGCCTAATGGCATTTATCTTAACTCTGTAAAAAAGGTAAACGATATATACATTGTTGGATTCCTTTTAATTAAAACTAAGTATAAGATACAAAACGAATTTCTTTCAGATCATTTTTCCAGACAATTTCATATTCCCGATAACTATACTATTTCTCTGAAACATTCTCATATGGGCTTCCCTGTTCAGGATGTAAACAATAATTTTCTTTTTTCGCTGATTCCCGGAGGCCAAACTTTTTTCCCTACCTGTTCCATTATTTTACCTGCTCTTTTTTATATTCTTGCCTTTATTTTTCTATTGACTTTTATTAAAAGATATATATCTTACAGAATACAGTCTAAATACTTTACATGGAAAATATTAGGTCTTGGAATTTTTATCTTTTTGCTTTACTGGGCACATATTTTCTTCCATTTTCCTAATATCTGCTATGATTTCAATCTTTTTAAACCTTATTTATTTGCATCTTGTTTTTTACTTCCCTCCCTGGGTGATTTTTTAATAGTATCAATTTTGTTTTTTTTCTGTGGTATTTGTTTCTCTTCCAGACAAATATATTCTAACCAAAAAACACCTGGGAAACTAATTATTACTGAATTATTACTTATTCTTATTTATTATCTTTTTGCAGGATATCTGATACAAAACCTTATAAGTAACAGTACTTTCTATTTCCATTTGAATAAGATAAATGAACTGTCACTTTATAATATCATAGGATATTTGATTATAGCAAATCTTTTATTTTCGGCGTTTATTATGCATTACAGAATTGTTTTATACAATATTATTTATATAAAAAAGAAAAATAATTTAATCATAAATGTCATTCTAATCACAATTTTTACTTTTCTTTCTTTTATTAACGGAAATACTTATCTGTATATTGTCGACCTGTTTCTATTAATCAATTTCTTCATAATTATACTGTATGATTTTTACAGGAAAACTAATTCTCTGCCTTATTTGTCTTTCTTTATCATTCTTATAACCTTGTTTTCTCTCTTTATTATTCAAAACAACAAAGA
>JAENXA010000262.1 GCA_016649735.1 Prolixibacteraceae bacterium
AAACCGGCAGCAGAAAGTGTCGAAAACGACATAATACGTTTTTATCCGCCAAAATTCAAAAATGTATACCGTCACTGGATGGAAAATATCAAAGACTGGTGTATAAGCCGTCAGTTATGGTGGGGACATCAGATTCCCGTATACTTTTTGCCCGATCGTACATTTGTAGTAGCCGAAACCAAAGAAAAAGCATTAGCACTGGCACGCGAACAATCAGGCAATAAATCACTCACTGAGAAAGATTTGCGTCAGGAAGAAGACGTACTTGATACATGGTTCTCAAGCTGGTTATGGCCAATCTCCGTATTTGACGGTATACGTGATCCTGAAAACAAAGAGATTAATTATTATTATCCCACAAATGACCTGGTCACAGCCCCCGATATTATATTTTTCTGGGTTGCAAGAATGATCATTGCAGGATACGAATACAGAGGAGAGCTTCCGTTTAAAAACGTATACTTTACCGGGATGGTACGAGATCAGCTTCGCAGGAAAATGTCAAAATCACTGGGAAATTCACCGGATCCGATAAGTCTGATAAAAAAATACGGAGCCGACGGAGTACGTGTAGGAATGCTTCTTTGCTCACCTGCCGGAGGAGATCTTTTATATGACGACAGTCTTCCGCAACAGGGAGCAGGATTTGCCACGAAAATATGGAACTCATTTCGTCTGTTAAAAGGGTGGACAGTTGACAATACCATAGAGCAGCCTGAATACTGCCGTGTAGCTATAGAATGGTTTCAAAACAAATTCAGTCAGATTTTAGAACAGACAAATGACAATTTCGATAAATACAAAATATCCGAAGCACTAATGAGCGTGTATACAACCATCAGAGACGAATTCTCAGGATGGCTTCTGGAAATTGTCAAACCTGAATATCAAAAACCAATAGACAAAAAGACATACGACCAGCTTGTAGAAATATATGATGCACAGCTTCGTTTTATACATCCGTTTATGCCATTTGTAACAGAAGAAATATGGCAGTTATTAAAACCACGTAAAAACGGTGAAAGTATAACTATAAGCAATTGGCCCGAAAGCAAACCATATGACAAAAAAATGCTGAATCAGTTCGAAGAAGTAAAAGAAACAGTATCCGGAATTAGAACCATTCGCACACAGAATTCTCTATCAGGCAACAAAGAACTTCAGCTTTTCGTGCTAAAAGGAGAAAAAGGATATTCTTCAGCCTTTGATTCAGTATTGAAAAAACTTGGAATTTTATCTTCAGTGGAAACAGTAGAAGAGAAAAAAGAAAATGCAGCATCATTCCTGGTAAAATCCACAAGCTTTTATATCCCTGTTGAGAAAACAATGAATGTAGAAGAAGAAAAAGAAAAGTTGGAAGCAGATCTTAAATATGCCAGAGGATTTCTTAATACTGTAATGAAAAAACTAAGCAACCGGAGATTCGTAAATCACGCACCTGAAGCAATCGTAAACAAAGAAAAAACGAAAAAAGCAGATGCAGAGGCAAAAATCAAAGTACTTGAAGAACAAATTGCTAACCTTAAATAAAAGATAAAAAAACTATGTCATTAATAAAATCAATATCAGGAATAAGAGGAACAATAGGTGGAGTACCGGGAGAAGGACTCACGCCTCTTGATATTATAAAATTTACAGCAGCCTATGCAAAACTTCGTAAAGAAGCATCAGGTACAGGTAAAATGAAAATTGTTGTAGGGCGCGATGCCCGTATCTCCGGGGAAATGGTAGAGAGTCTGGTCTGTTCTACACTCCGTGGCATGGGTTGCGATGTAATAAATATAGGCCTTGCAACCACACCAACAACAGAAATGGCAGTTACCGGAGAAAAAGCCAATGGAGGAATTATCCTAACGGCAAGTCATAACCCTCGTCAGTGGAATGCATTAAAACTGTTAAATGAAAACGGCGAATTTTTG
>JAENXA010000125.1 GCA_016649735.1 Prolixibacteraceae bacterium
AGAATGAAAATTCTGGGTGCTAAGGTTATCCCTGTATATGAAGGACTTCAAACTTTAAAGGAAGCTGTAGATGCTGCTTTTAATGCTTACCTTAAAGATCCTATTACTACTATATATTGTATTGGTTCTGTTGTAGGTCCTCATCCTTTTCCTATGATGGTCAGAGATTTTCAGCATGTTGTGGGTGTTGAAGCCCGTGAGCAGTTTTTGGAAATGACCGGAGAACTTCCTGATAATGTTATGGCCTGTGTAGGTGGTGGTAGTAACGCAATGGGGCTTTTTAGCGGTTTTTTGGATGATCCTTGTGATATTTATGGTGTTGAACCCGGTGGTATTGGCACTAAACTGGGACAGAATGCTGCTTCTGCTACTTATGGAAGTCCCGGTATTATGCACGGATTTAATTCATATATGCTGAAGGATGATAAAGGGAATCCGGCTCCTGTATATTCATGTGCCAGTGGACTTGATTATCCTTCTGTAGGACCTGAACATAGTTTACTACACGATTTAAAACGTGTTAAATATGTAACAATTAATGATCGTGAGTGTATAGAATCTTTCTATGAATTAAGTCGACTGGAAGGTATTATTCCTGCACTTGAGTCTGCGCATGTTGTGGCTTATGCTACAAAATTTGCCAAAACTCATCCCCGTCAGTCTATTCTTGTTAATCTTAGTGGTCGTGGGGACAAGGATCTTGATTATGTAGAAGATGAATTTGGTTATCCTGAAAACTGGAAGAAAAAAGAATGGAAATAATTTTTTTTAAAAAAGGCAGGACTATAATGGTTCTGTCTTTTTTATTACTCTGAAAATCCTTTCGGAATTTATGGAAAATCATTTTGGGCTTTATAAGTTCTATTTGTTTATATTTGCCAACTTGAAAAAGAAGACTTAAATGATAAAGTTCGAAAAAAGGATCTAAGTACGACTTTTATTATAATAGTTTAAGATTGAGAATTCAATTAAAAATTCCAGATAGTAAAGGGAAAATATAATTATAGAAAAAAATAAAGTATGAGAGCTTATAAAATTATTGTTCTTGCCAAGCAGGTTCCTGACACTCGTAATGTCGGGAAAGATGCAATGAAGGCAGACGGAACAATTAACCGTGCAGCTTTGCCTGCAATTTTTAATCCGGAGGATCTTAATGCACTTGAGCAGGCTCTGAAGATTAAAGATATGTTTCCGGAAAGTACTATTACTATTTTCACAATGGGTCCGGGCAGGGCGTCAGAGATAGTAAGAGAGGGCCTTTTTAGAGGAGCCGATAATGGAGTATTATTAACAGACCGTGCATTTGCCGGTTCTGATACTCTGGCTACTTCCTATGCTATTTCTCAGGGATTGAGAAATATAAAAGATATAGATCTTATTGTCGCAGGTCGTCAGGCTATCGATGGTGACACTGCGCAGGTAGGATCACAGGTTGCTGAGAAACTGAATATGACTCCGGTGACTTATGTAGAGTCTATTGAAAAGATAGAAAACAATGAAATTTATCTTAAGCGGCGTCTGGAAAATGGAGTGGAAACTGTTAAGTGTCCTTTTCCTTTGCTGATTACCGTAAATGGAACAGCAGATCCATGCCGTGCAAGGAATGCCAAACTTATAATGAAATATAAATATGCCAAAATACCTTCCGAATTAAAAGATGCAACGGATAAAGTAGCTGAAATAGTAAAATCCCGTCCTTATCTGCATATTAATGAATGGACTGTGAATGATATTCAGGCCGATCCAAAAGATCTTGGTCTTAGCGGATCTCCAACAAAGGTAAAAGCCGTGGAGAATGTTGTATTGCAGGCTAAGGAATCAAAAACTATTCCTGCCACAGATGATGGAATTGAGGATTTGGTTAAGGAATTGATATCAAGCCATACTATTGGTTAATTTAGTAATTTGGAAATTATGAATAATGTATTTGTATATTGTGAAATAGAAGATGGTCAGGTCGTTGATGTTAGTCAGGAATTATTGACTAAAGGAAGAGGACTGGCCACTAAACTGGGATGTAAACTTGAAGCTGTTGCCATAGGATTTCAGCTAAACGGAATTGAAAAACAGATTTTCCCTTATGGTGTTGATAATTTGTATGTTGCTGACGATAAGAGACTGCGTTATTATACTACTTTGCCACATTCGGCTATTGTCGAGAAATTGTTCAGGGAACAGAAACCTCAGGTTGCGTTACTTGGAGCTTCTTCTGTAGGTCGTGATTTGGGTCCGAGAATTTCATCGGCTTTGCATAGTGGTCTTACCGCTGATTGTACAAGCCTTATGATTGGAGATCATACAGATGTAAAGACAAAGAAAGAATATAAAAATTTATTATATCAGATTCGTCCGGCATTTGGAGGCAATATCATAGCTACTATTGTAAACCCTGAATGTAGACCTCAGATGGCAACTGTACGGGAAGGGGTTATGAAAAAGGAGATTTTAGATGCTAATTATAAAGGAGAAGTTGTCAATCTTAAAGTTTCTGATTATGTCAGGGATGAGGATTTTGTAGTAGAAATTATCAACCGTGAGATGGAAAAGAGCAAAGTCGATCTGAAAGGAGCAAGAATTATTGTTGCCGGAGGATACGGAATGGGCTCTAAAGAAAATTTCCAGCTGTTATATAAACTTGCTGATATTCTTGGTGGAGAAGTTGGTGCTTCCAGGGCCGCAACAGATGCAGGATTTATAGAAGATGAACGTCAGATTGGTCAAACAGGAGTTACGGTTCGCCCTAATTTATATATTGCCTGCGGTATTTCAGGACAAATTCAGCATCGTGCAGGAATGTCTGAATCTGCTCAGATCATTTCTATCAATACGGATCCGGATGCTCCAATGAATTCTATTGCCGATTATGTAATTAATGGTGATGTTATGGATGTTATTCCGAAGTTAATCCAATATTATAAAAAGAACACTAAGTAAAACTTATTGAATATGGCTAATTTTTATCTTGATAATAAAGCGCTGAAGTTCCATTTACATCATCCGTTGATGGAAAAAATTGTTCGTTTGAGAGAACGCAATTTCGCAGAAAAGGACAAATTTGATTATGCACCCATGGATTTTGAAGATGCCATGGAGAATTATGAGAAGGTTTTGGAAATGGTAGGAGGAATCTGTGATGAAATTATTTCGGAGAATGCCAAATCTATTGATGAAGAAGGACCCAGTGTAGTAGACGGACATGTCATCTATGCAAAGGGTACCGCAAAGGATATGGATGTTCTTAGTAAAGCCGGATTAAAAGGGATGTCTCTTCCCCGCCAATACGGAGGACTGAATTTTCCTACTGTCCCTTATATTATGACAGCCGATTTGGTTTCACGTGCCGATGCAGGATTTGTAAATATATGGGGACTTGAAGAATGTGCTGAGACTCTAAACGAATTTGCATCTGAGGAGCAGAAAAGTAAATATCTGCCTCGTGTATGTAATGGAGAAACAATGGCAATGGATTTAACCGAGCCTGATGCAGGATCAGATTTGCAGGCCGTTCAGTTAAAAGCAACATTTGATGAGAAGACGGAAAAGTGGCATTTGAATGGTGTAAAAAGATTCATCACAAACGGTGACGGAGATATAGCACTTGTTCTTGCCCGTTCAGAATCAAATACAAAAGACGGAAGAGGTCTTTCCATGTTTGTTTATGATAAGAGAAACGGAGGCGTAACAGTTCGTCGTATAGAACATAAAATGGGGATAATTGGATCTCCTACATGCGAACTGGTATTTAAAAACGCTCCTGTGGAAATAGTAGGGAGTCGTAAACTGGGACTAATAAAATATGTGATGGCTCTTATGAACGGAGCCCGAATTGGAATTGCCGCACAGTCGGTTGGTATTTGTGAGGCTGCCTATCGTGAGGCACTTGATTATGCAAAATCAAGAATGCAGTTCGGCAAGGCGATTATTAAATTTCCGGCTATATATGAGATGCTGTCTGAAATGAAATCAAAGCTGGATGCTTCCAGAACGATTCTTTATGAAACTGCACGTTACGTGGATATATACAAAACCTACATGTCTATTTCCGGTGAACGTAAACTTGAGAAAGAGGAACATATGGAAATGAAGAAATATCAGAAATTAACTGATCTCTTTACTCCTCTTGCCAAAGGACTATGTTCTGAATTTTGTAATGAGCTTGCTTATGATGCTATTCAGATACACGGAGGCTCAGGTTTCATGAAAGACTATCCTGTAGAGAGAATCTATCGTGATGCGCGTATTACTTCAATTTATGAAGGTACAACGCAGCTTCAGGTTGTAGCAGCCATTAGAGGTGTTACTACAGGAGCTTATCTAAAGAAAATACGCGAATATCAACAGGAGACTGTTTCTCCTGATCTGGAGAAATTAAAGAGTATTCTTATTTCTTTGACTGATGAATATGAAGAAGCCGTTAAGAAGTTTGATGATGATAAACAGAATAAAGAATGGCTCGATTTCCATGCCCGTCGTTTAGTTGAGATGGCAGGATATATAATTATGAGTTATTTATTGCTTCTGGATAGTACCAGAGACTCTGAATTCTCAAAATCGGCCAGTGTGTTTATTCATTTTACCGAGGCTAAGGTTAAAGATCATGTTGATTTTATCAATGCCAACGGTCCTGAAGAATTAATAAATTACAGGTACGAGGAATAGATTTATTTTAGATACCTATTCCGAATCCGGAGGATTCTCATGTTGGTCAAAAAAATTGTAATGTTAAGAAAAAGATTATGGTGTATAATTAAATAAATCAGGGACATATCTCGGTAAAAAAAAATAAAATAAAAAAAGATTGTAAAAAGGTTTGGAGTGTAAAACAAAACGTCCTATATTTGCACCCGCTTTGAAAGAAACATGAAGGGTTAGATTGAGGGGAATCAGAGCAAAAAGTTCATTGAAGAAATTGAAGAAAGCAAAAAAAGGAAAACGCGTAGAATTAAGATCTGAGCACAAAAGAGAAGATTAATAAAATAGTACAACGAAGAGTTTGATCCTGGCTCAGGATGAACG
>JAENXA010000023.1 GCA_016649735.1 Prolixibacteraceae bacterium
ATTTCTTCAGGAGCCTCTCTTGCAGCTATTGCAAAAAAGATAAAAGAAATACCAAAAGGCTCAACCATACTCACATTCTGTTATGACGGCGGAGATCGATATCTGTCAGTAAAAGATCTGTTCTGATATACACAGAACAAACTAATTGAAAATTTTACCGGAGAACAATAATTCGTCAAGGGTATTATTAATAAAAGAGAGAAGACCGTTTTTTTAACAATCTTCTCTCTTTTTTTTTAATAAAAAATGATTAAAGTATTTTTTTTGCTCCGGAATATATCTCTTCAATAGAAATAATTGCAGCACCTTTACCTGGTAACTTTTTAGGATTCCATGATTTCATATTATCAAAAGCATCCCCGGATATAACATGTTTAATACTCCCTTTAATCTGATAAGACTTATTATCCGGAGTAAGAAAAAGAATAGACCCTTTGCTGCCTGATTCAATATTTTTCAACGTTTTGTTAAAATAGTTATTTGCAACTATAATACTATTATCCTTATAAAGAGAAACACAGGTGGCATAAATAGCATTAGGGATACCATCAGCAGCAACAGTAGAAAAAACTACAGGACCCTGATGCTTTTCCCATGCATCTTTAACTTCCTCATGAATTAAAATTTTATTACTCATTATATTATAATTGTTTTTTTTAAAAATACTCTTTTCACAAATTCAACATATTTGAGAAAAATATAATTAATATTCATTCCAGCTCTTAATGCTAATATCATCCATGCTGTATTTACAAAAAGCATAGATAAATGCACTTGCTACACGTGAGTTTGTAATTAACGGTATATTAAAATCTATAGCATTACGACGGATTCTGTATCCGTTACTAAGTTCCCTATTTGTATTATTCTTAGGAATATTAACCACCAAATCAATCTTCTTATTTCTAAGATACTCAATTGTATTAGGCTTACGATCTTCTTCATCAGGCCAGTACAAAACGGTTGAATCAATATTGTTATCTCTCAAAAATTTATGAGTTCCTTCTGTCGCATACAGATTAAATCCTTTCTCACTCAATAGTCTTGCACTTTCTAAAAGGTCTATTTTTGAACGTACCGTACCTGATGAGAACAATATATTTTTCTTTGGAAAGTTGTAACCAACCGACAACATTGATTTTAAAATAGCCTCATGAAAATTCTCCCCGATACATCCCACCTCTCCTGTTGATGACATATCCACACCTAAAACAGGGTCAGCATTCAAAAGACGGGCAAAAGAGAACTGAGAGGCTTTTACTCCTACATAATCAAGTTCGAAAAGAGATTTATCAGGACGTTTATATGGAGCTTTAAGCATAACCTCAGTAGCAATTTCGATAAGATTAAATTTCATAACCTTCGAAACAAAAGGAAAACTTCTCGATGCTCGCAGATTACATTCAATAACCTTAATGCTATTCTCTTTGGCCATATACTGAATATTAAAAGGACCTGAAATTTCCAATGCTTTTGCGATTTTTCTTGAAATAAGCTTAATTCTGCGAATTGTTTCAACATATAATTTCTGAGGAGGAAAAACAATTGTTGCATCTCCTGAGTGAACGCCTGCAAATTCAACATGCTCAGAAATGGCATAAGCCACTACTTCTCCATGATCAGCTACAGAATCAAATTCTATTTCTTTGGCCTGTTCTATAAATTCGGTAACAACTACAGGATGTTCCTTAGAAACATCAGCCGCCATTTTCAAGAAATGCTCCAGCTGAACATTATTCGATACTACATTCATAGCTGCACCTGAAAGCACATACGAAGGACGTATTAATAAAGGGAAACCTACCTCATCAACAAATTTATATATATCCTCAATACTCGTAAGCTCTCTCCAGCGTGGTTGATCCACTTCAAGCCTGTCTAAAAGAGAACTGAATTTCTGTCTGTCCTCTGCATTATCAATTTTTTTAGCTGAAGTTCCTAAAATAGGTACACCGCATTCATCAAGTCGCATTGCCAGATTATTCGGAATCTGTCCTCCTACTGAAAGAATCACTCCCTTAGGATCTTCCAAATCAACGATATCCATTACCCTTTCAAAAGACAATTCATCAAAGAACAGTCTGTCGCAGGTATCATAATCAGTACTTACGGTTTCAGGATTATAATTAATCATTACTGATCTGTAATTTTCTTTGCGTATAGTATTAACAGCATTTACAGAACACCAGTCAAATTCTACAGAACTACCTATTCTATATGCCCCTGAACCTAAAACAATAACAGACTTTTTATCTTTGGCAAATGTTATATCGTGTTCAATTCCGTGATATGTCATATACAAATAATTGGTCTTTGCAGGATATTCGCCTGCAAGTGTATCAACCTGTTTTACAAAAGGAAGAATTCCAATAGATTTTCTATATTTTCTCACCTGTAATAAAGAACTGTTTTTGTCGAGTCCTATTGGTTTAAAAATCAGACGGGCTATCTGGAAATCTGAGAAACCTGCTTTCTTTGCATCTACCAGCAAATCTTTATTCAGATCTTTCAGAGAATTTAATTTTCCCAGCTTTTCTTTCAAAAGATAAATATGATATAACTTATTTAAAAACCAACAATCAATTTTTGTTTTATCATGAATTTTTTCAACACTGTATCCTTTGTCAAAAGCCGCTGCAATAGCAAAAATACGGCGATCTGTAGGATGAATCAGCTCTTCATCAATCTTCTCAATTGAAATTTCCTGATTATTTGCTACAAAACCATGCATTCCTATAGCAATCATACGGATACCTTTCTGAATTACTTCCTCAAAGCTCCGCCCTATAGACATAACCTCGCCTACTGATTTCATGGAACTGCCGAGAAGATTTGAAACTCTGACAAATTTATTCAGATCCCAACGTGGAATTTTACAAACTATATAGTCAAGTGCAGGTTCAAAACAGGCAGTAGTAACTTTTGTAACCTGATTTTTTAATTCATGAAGACCATATCCCAGTCCCAGCTTTGCTGC
The DNA here is from genome assembly GCA_016649735.1 of Prolixibacteraceae bacterium. Lineage (GTDB taxonomy): Bacteria > Bacteroidota > Bacteroidia > Bacteroidales > Prolixibacteraceae > JAENXA01. The sequence goes on from JAENXA010000023.1 coordinate 2,978, forward strand.
CATAAATGCCAGAGGATAACCTGTGGCTTTGGACGCCAGGGCAGAAGATCTTGATAAACGTGCATTTACTTCGATCACCCTGTAATCTTCTGAATTGGGATCCAGTGCGAATTGTACATTACACTCTCCTATTATACCTATATGACGAATGATCTTTATAGAAATAGAACGTAATTTATTGTATTCAGAATTTGAAAGTGTTTGAGAAGGAGCAACAACAATGCTTTCTCCGGTATGTATTCCGAGTGGATCGAAATTTTCCATATTACATACAGTGATACAATTGTCGTATTTATCGCGAACCACTTCATATTCAATTTCTTTCCATCCTTTCAATGATTCTTCAACTAATATCTGCGGAGAATATGAAAAAGCTTTGGAGGCCAGAAAATCAAGTTCTTCTTCATTAGAGCTAAATCCACTGCCAAGTCCTCCCAATGTATAAGCGGCACGTATAATCAAAGGGAAACCAAGTTTCTCTGCTGCCGCTTTTGCTTCAGCCATGTTTTCACATGCAATACTTCGGGGATACTTTATGCTTATTTCTGCCAATTTATGACAGAAAATACTTCTGTCTTCAGTATCAATAATCGCTTCAACAGGCGTACCCAATACTTTAACATGATACTTTTCAAAAACCCCGTCGTTGTATAATTTGACACCGCAATTTAATGCTGTCTGACCTCCAAAAGAAAGAAGTATACCATCTGGATTCTCCTTAGCTATAATCTTTTCCACGAAATAAGGTAATACAGGCAGGAAATATATTTTATCAGCTATTTCCTGAGAAGTTTGAATTGTAGCAATATTCGGATTAATTAATACCGTTTTAATCCCCTCCTGTTTAAGAGCTTTTAAAGCCTGAGAACCGGAATAGTCAAATTCTCCTGCTTCACCGATTTTCAATGCTCCGGAACCCAGAACAACGACCTTTTTTATTTTTGTATCTAACTGTGCCATACTTTCTATTTGATTCTAATTAAATATCCGGATAATTTTTAAATACTTAATTATCCTTTTTTGTATTTTACAATTTCCTTTTTAAATTCATCGAACAGGAAATTCGTATCCTCAGGTCCGCTGGATGCTTCCGGATGAAACTGAGTTGAGAAGAATGGTTTTGTTTTATGTTTAATTCCTTCATTTGTGCCGTCATTAACATTTATATACAAAGGTTCCCAGTCTTCTGGTAAAGAATCAGTATCTACTACATAACCATGATTCTGCGGAGTGATAAAACAACGATTAGTACCTACTCTTAAAACTGGCTGATTGTGGCTGCGGTGTCCGTATTTAAGTTTAGATGTAGTTGCTCCGACAGCTCTTGCCAATAACTGATTACCAAGACAGATTCCCATTATAGGCTTTCCTATAGAAATAGCTTTTTTAATAATATCTATTGTTTCTGCACACATTGCAGGATCACCAGGACCATTGGAGATAAACAAACCATCATAATTTTCTTTTGTAACATCATAATTCCAGGGAACACGAACTACTTTCATATTCCTTTTTATAAGATGACGAATGATATTATTTTTTACTCCGCAATCAATAAGAGCTACAGTATAATCACCATCTCCGTATTCTATGCGTTTGTCACAGCCGGCCTTAGCAACCAGATTTTCTTTATTAGGATCGTAAAAATCTACTGAATCACCCTCTATTTCAATTTTTCCCAGCATAGAACCCTTTTCACGCAAAATTTTTGTAAGTGCACGGGTATCTATTCCGGTAATTCCAGGAACTTTCCATTTCTTAAGCCATTGACCAAGACTACCTGCAGCATTCCAGTGACTGTATTCTGCAGAATAATCCTCGACTATCAATCCGCCGGCATGAATTTTTTCAGATTCATAGAATTCACACATTCCATCTTTTTTCTGATCGGACGGAACTCCGTAATTTCCAATAAGAGGATACGTTGAAACCAATATCTGTCCTGTATATGAAGGGTCTGTAAGACTCTCCGTATAACCTACCATTGCAGTATAAAAGACTACCTCTCCTGCCACCGATTTATCGTACCCGAAGGATTTTCCTTCAAAACGGGTTCCGTCTTCTAAAATTAAACTGACTTTTTTCATTTCTGTCATATTCTGATCGCTTATGATTAAAAAAAATGCGTCTGACTATTAGAAATAGTACAAACGCACTCCGTTTAATTTTTTATTGAACTTATAACTAATTTTCAACATTATAGCAAATTTAATCTTCATGTTTCAAGAGATTCCTCTTGTGGAAAATGAATTTAATGACAAAAATATAAAAATATTCTCAATATAAAATTTGTTTTTTATCTTAAATGTATATTTTTGCATAAAAATTGTATAGATATACAAATTATGAATCAAAGAACAACAAGACAACTGGCAATAAAAAAGATACTTACCACCCGCGAAATACACAGTCAGGAAGGACTTTTGACTATTTTGCTTAAGGAAGGTTTTGATATTACGCAGGCAACCCTGTCCCGTGATTTAAAAACACTAAAAGTTGCAAAGATTCCTGATGGAAATGCCGGATACAGATACTCTGTTTCGGAGCGGATACATAAAGATCACGACAAAACGAAAGAAAAAGTTAATTTTTTAATAGATGGATTCGAGTGTATTAAATTTTCGGGGAATTTAGCCGTCATTAAAACGTTACCAGGATATGCAAGCAGCATTGCTTCTGTTCTGGATAATGCAGATCCTTACGAAATTATTGGCACAATAGCCGGTGACGATACTATACTTATTATAATGAAGGAAAATGTCAGTCAGAATGATCTAAAAAACAGATTGATATTAATTATGCCAAAATTACGTGACAAGTTAAAGTATTAATTAATTCTGCATTTATTTGAAATAAAAAAAGGTAATAGCCCCAAAAGGCAAATACCTTATATATAATTTAGAAAAGACTATAAAAATTTATAAGTTGTGAAAAAAAGTGAAAATATTATAGTAACAGTTGCAAATGCTTCCCACATGAAGTATACAAAAGAGATCAATGATACTATTGATATGGCCTCAAAAGCCAGAGGGACAGGAATTGCAAGACGTACGGACGAATACATCAATAAGAAAATTGAGGAAGGGAAAGCTATCATCGCACTGGACGGTGATAATTTTGCAGGTTTTATTTATATAGAATCATGGGGGCACAAAAAATTTGTAGCTAACTCCGGATTAATCGTTAAAAAAGAATATCGCGGACTGGGACTGGCAAAAAAAATCAAACAGGCTTCTTTTGCTTTATCACGTAAATTATTTCCTGAATCGAAAATTTTTGGACTAACAACAGGTCTTGCTGTAATGAAAATTAATCATGAACTGGGTTATCGTCCGGTTACTTTCTCCGAACTAACTGATGATGAACAATTTTGGAAAGGATGTCGCAGTTGTGTAAACTATGATATTCTTACCAGAACAAATAAAACCAAATGTCTGTGTACCGGAATGTTATTTGACCCTGCATGGGGAAAAGAAGATACTAAAAAACATAATAAGGATAATGATTCTCTGATGGACATTATAAACAAATCAAATGCAAATTCTTCAGGTAATATAAAATCAGATAATTAAACAAAAACGGGGAGAAGTGTTTACGGGTATAAAGCAGTGATTTCACTTTCTTTTCGATTATTTATTTATAAAAACTTAAAATTTAAAGATATGAGAGATAAAGTAGTTTTAGCCTTTAGCGGTGGATTAGACACTTCTTTTTGTGTAAAATATTTAACAGAAGAAAAAGGACTGGATGTTTATACGGCTTTAGGTAACACGGGGGGTTTTAGTGACAAAGAGTTAAAAAACGTTGAAAAAAAAGCCTACGATCTGGGAGCAGTAAAACATAAAACACTTGACATTACCAAAACATATTACGAAAAGGGTATTCGTTACATGGTTTACGGTAATGTTTTAAGGAACAATACTTATCCCATATCTGTAAGTTCTGAAAGAATTTTCCAGGCCATAGCTGTTATCAACTATGCAAAGGAAATAGGAGCGAAATATATTGCCCACGGAAGTACAGGTGCAGGAAACGATCAGATTCGTTTTGACCTTACCTTTCAGGTAATCGCTCCTGAAATAGAAATTCTTTCCCCTACAAGAGATCTTGAATTAAGTCGTCAGCAGGAAATTGATTATCTTAAAAAACACGGCATGACAGCTGACTGGTCTAAAATGGAATATTCCATTAACAAGGGAATATGGGGAACAAGCATCGGAGGGAAAGAGACACTGACTTCAAATGAAACACTACCGGACTCAGTTTATCCTTCACAAATGACAGCAAAAGAAAATCGTCAGATTGTTCTTCGTTTCGAGAAGGGTGAATTAAAAGGTATTGATGGGAAAAAATATGAAAACCCTGTAAAGGCAATTCAGGATCTTGAAGCCATAGCCTCAACCTATGCAATAGGCAGAGATATGCACATAGGAGATACCATCGTCGGTATTAAAGGTCGTGTAGGATTTGAAGCTGCAGCTCCTATTCTTATAATAAGGGCTCATCAGATGCTTGAAAAACATACTTTAACAAAATGGCAGCAACACTGGAAAGACCAGTTATCAACATGGTACGGAATGTTTTTACACGAGGCTCAATATATGGAACCGGTTATGAGAGATATCGAAAAATTTCTTGATAATTCTCAGAAATATGTCACCGGAAACGTAATTTTAAAATTACAACCATATAGTTTTGTTCTGGTAGGCGTTGAAACAAAAAATGATCTTATGAATTCAGGATTCGGAGACTACGGAGAAAAGAATAAAGCCTGGACAAGTCAAGATGTAAAAGGATTTACAAAAATCTACAGCACACCATTAAAAATTTATCATGCCGTTCATAAAGACGAAAAATAAAACAAAAAATATTCGCGTAGGAATTATCGGAGGAGCCGGTTATACCGCAGGAGAACTTTTAAGGATTCTATTGTATCATCCGAATGCTTCCATATCATTTATTCAGAGCAGTAGTCATGCAGGAGACCATGTTGCATCAGTTCATCGTGATCTTTTCGGAGATACTGATCTTAAATTTTCAGCTGAACCGGATTTTGAAAACTGTGACATAATTTTTCTTTGCATGGGACATGGCAGATCAAAAACATATGTAGAGGCAAATGATATCCCTTCTTCTGTAAAAATTATTGATCTAAGTCAGGATTACAGGATAAATTATCCAGGAAATAATTTTATCTACGGATTACCTGAAATGAACCGGGATATTATTAAAACAGCCAAATATATAGCCAATCCAGGATGTTTTGCCACAGGAATACAGTTAACTCTGCTTCCTCTGGCAGCAGCAGGGAAGCTTACAGATGATGTACATATTTTCGGAATTACAGGTTCTACCGGTGCAGGACAGAATCCCTCCCCCAGTACTCATTACAGCTGGAGATGCAATAACATATCTGTATATAAAGCATTTACACATCAGCATTTAAAGGAAATAACCCAGAGCATGAAACAATTGCAGCCTTCCTTTGATAAAAAAATCAATTTTATTCCAGTCAGGGGGAATCATCCCAGAGGAATTTTCGTTTCCACATATATTAAATATAACGGGACGCAGGAAGAAGCAATTAAATGTTTTAAGGATTTTTATAAAGGACATCCTTTTGTATTTGTCACAGAAGAAAATCCTGATCTTAAACAGGTGGTCAATACAAACAAGACACTCCTTCATCTGGAAAAGCATGATGACAATCTGTTAATATTAAGTGTTACTGACAACCTGATAAAGGGAGCATCCGGACAGGCAGTACAAAACATGAATCTGATATTTGGACTGGACGAAAAAGCCGGTCTGAATTTAAAACCAAACGCATTTTAAAAATGGAACCATTTAAAGTATATTCATTGTTCGATGTTACTCCTGTTAAAGCAAAAGGATGTTATCTTTGGGATGAAAAGGGAACACGTTATCTTGACCTTTACGGAGGACATGCCGTTATTTCAATAGGACACAGTCATCCTCATTATATTGCAAAGCTTACAGAACAGCTTAATAAAATAGGTTTTTACAGTAATTCCATTAAAAATCCGCTGCAATATGAAATGGCAGAAAAACTGGGAAAACTTTCAGGAATGGAAGATTACCAGTTATTCTTAATAAATTCCGGAGCTGAAGCAAATGAGAATGCAATGAAACTTGCTTCTTTCATTACAGGAAGGAGTGAAATTCTTAGTTTCAGCAAATGTTTCCACGGACGAACTTCAGGCGCAGTAGCTGTAACAGATATTCCAAAAATAATTGCACCTATTAACCGCACCTCAAATGCAATTCTCACTCCCTTCAACGATTTAAACGCCGCAGAAGAAAAGCTTAAAACAAAAAAAATTGCTGCTGTCATTATAGAAGGTATACAGGGAGTAGGCGGAATTCATGTTCCTGAACCTTCATTTCTGGAAGGACTTGGCGACCTATGCAAAAAACACGGTACTTTCCTTATTTTAGATGAAGTACAATCGGGTTATGGACGCAGCGGAAAATTCTTCAGTTTTCAGCATTCAAATGTAAAACCTGATCTTATAACAACTGCAAAAGGTATGGCTGACGGTTTCCCAATGGGAAGCGTACTTATTCGCCCGGACATTAAACCATGGACTGGAATGCTGGGCACTACATTTGGTGGAAATTATCTGGCATGTGCAGCTGCCATTGCAGTTCTGGATGTTATGAAAGATGAAAACCTTGTAGAAAACGCCAGAGTTATAGGAAATCTTCTGCTGGAAAAACTTAAAGAATTTCCACAAATAAAGGAAGTAAGGGGAAAAGGACTAATGATAGGTCTTGAATTTGACAAACCCATTAAAGCTATACGTGAAAAACTTCTTTACGAAGAACATATTTTCACCGGAGCAGCAGGACCTAATGTTTTGCGTCTTTTACCTCCGCTGATTCTAAGTGAAGAGCAGGCACTTTTCTTTATTGAAAAATTTAGCAAGGTTTTAAATGAATGTTACTGATAACGTTTAAAGATTAAACTCAAAATTTAAAAAAAGGAGAATCTGCATTTAATATGTTTAGGTTCTTCTTTTTTATTTAAATTTATAAAATTAAAAATAAGACAATGAAAATAAATAATTTAACTGTAATCGGAGCAGGGAACATGGGCGGATCAATTGTAAACGGCATAATTAAATCAGGTTATCTGCCTGCATCTTCAATTTTTATAGGTGCACCCCGGGAAGCAACAAGAATGCAATTTGAAAGCAAGGGAGTTAAAGCATATGAAGATGACAGACAAGCTGCAAAACAATCAGACACTATTATACTTGCAGTAAAACCATCCCAGACAAAAATGGTAATGGATATTATCCGTCCGGAACTTTCAGAAGATAAAATATTGATTTCTATTGTTTCAGGACTTTATCTTGATAAATTATATGATTTGTCAGGCAAAAAATCAAAAGTTTTTAGATTAATGCCAAACACGGCAATATCAATTCAGGAATCAATGACCTGCATTGCTACTAACGAAAAATCTGAAGAAACTATAAGTCTGGTTCAGGAATTGTTTGATCAGCTGGGAAAAACCATTGTAATTCCCGAAGATATGATGTCCTCGGCAACAGTGCTTGCTTCCTGCGGAACGGCATATGCACTGCGCTATGCAAGAGCCTGCATGGAAGGCGGAATAGAGATGGGATTTAAAGCAGATATGGCTCAATTTATGACGGCTCAGACAATAAAAGGTGCAGCACAGATGCTACTTGAAAACGGTAATCATCCCGAACAGGAAATAGATAAAGTATCCACTCCAAAAGGAATAACAATCAGCGGACTTAATGAAATGGAGCATAATGGTTTTAGTTCTTCAATAATTAAAGGCTTAATCTCAGCCTACAATAAAGCTGAAAAAAAATAACAAAATAATAGAGACATAAAAATTTTAAAATATGAACAAATTTACCTGTGTTAACGACCTTAGTAATCTTGATGATGCTCTGAAACTGGCATTTGAATTAAAAAAAGATCCATATAAATATCAGACTTTGGGGAAAAACAAAACTATGTTACTGGTCTTCTTCAATTCCAGTCTGCGTACCCGTTTAAGCACACAAAAAGCCGCTTTAAATCTGGGTATGAATGTCATTGTTTTTGACATTAATGCCGGAGGATGGAAGCTGGAAACAGAAATGGGCGTAATTATGGACGGAAACAAACCCGAACATATCCGTGAAGCAGTTCCTGTAATAGGCAAATATTGTGACATCATAGGTGTAAGATCATTTGCAGGTTTAAAAAACAGGGAAGACGACTACAGCGAAAAGATTCTTCAGCAATTCGTAGATTACGCAGGAGTTCCTGTTGTAAGTCTGGAAAATGCAACGCGACATCCTCTTCAGTCTTTTGCCGATCTGATTACAATTGAAGAATATAAGACTAAAAAACGTCCCAAAGTAGTTTTAAGCTGGGCTCCTCATCCTAAAGCTCTTCCACAGGCAGTACCAAATTCTTTTGTTGAATGGATGAGGAAAACCGATTACGATTTTGTAGTTACAAATCCCGAAGGTTACGATCTATCACCATCTTTTATGGGTGATGTAAAAATAGAACGTGATCAGATGAAAGCATTTAAAAACGCCGATTTTATTTATGCTAAAAACTGGGCTTCATACTCCGAATACGGGAAAATATTATCTCAGGACAAAAGCTGGACAATATCAGACAGACAAATGGCTGTAACTAATCATGCAAAATTCATGCATTGTCTTCCTGTTCGCCGTAATATGATTGTTACTGATTCAGTAATCGACGGACCTGATTCTTTGGTAATTCAGGAAGCCGGTAACAGATTATTCTCAGCCCAGACAGCTTTGAAACTTATTTTAGACCAACTAAAATAACTAAACTTTCGCAAGATTGTAATATATTGAGAAACAATTAATTACTTTCTTGTTTTTCAATATATTTTTGATTTTAAGAAAATTGCAAAAGTTAAGTAAAATAAAAATATGCAAAAACTAATTCTTGTAAAGGTAGGGGGTAAAGTAGTAGAGAACCCGGATTTACTAAGCTCTCTGCTAAAACATTTTTCATCCATAAAAGGGCCTAAAGTTTTAATTCACGGAGGTGGCCGTTCGGCTACTGCTCTGGCTAAGCAAATGGGCATTGAAACAAAAATGGTTGACGGACGCAGAATTACCGATAAACAAATGCTTAAAATAGTCACCATGGTTTACGGTGGACTTATAAACAGAAATATTGTAGCCAAGCTGCAATCTATAGGGATTCAGGCTCTGGGACTTACAGGTGCCGATCTAAATTATTTGGAGGCAGTAAAACGTCCTGTAAAAGATATAGATTACGGTTATGTAGGAGACATAACAAAAGTAAATACAGAGATTCTGTGTCCTCTTGTAGAAAAAAATATAGTTCCTGTACTATCGCCGCTTTCACATGACGGGAAAGGTCAGATACTAAATACAAACGCTGATACCATTGCCGCAGAAGCTGCTATTGCATTTAGTAAATACTTTCAGACAGAACTTATTTATTGTTTTGAGATGCCGGGTGTATTAAAAGATCCTAAAGATAAAACTTCTGTAATCCCCGATCTTACACTAAATGATTTTAAAAAATATCAGGAACAGGGAATTATAAATGCCGGAATGATACCCAAACTGGATAACAGCTTCCGGGCTCTTTCAAAAGGAGTGAATAAAATAAGAATTACCAACATAGAAGGACTTGAGTCAGGAGGAACAATTCTGAAAACAAATTAAATTTCATCTTTTTAACCTAAACCTATCATTATACTATCTATAGTTCAGACCTTATGAAAAAAACATTATCACTTTTACTGATTTTATTATCCATCAGTTCCTTTTCGCAGGAGAAAAAAGTTAATCCTCTATCAGACAAAATATCTTATAACATTTATGGATTTATGCGTAGTGAGAGTTATTACGACTCTTACAAAGGAGTAAATTCATCAATGGATAATTATTATCTTTTCCCTTTGTACGAGGGATTTGACGCCACAGGAAAGCAAATAAACCAGCAGGGAGACGTCAACAGTACTGCAATGGCAACCCGTATAGGACTTATAATGAAAGGTCCTGAGGTTTTAAATGCAAAAACATCAGCGACAATAGAAACCGACTTTTCAGGTATATCAAGTGATTATGCCGGAGAATTACGTTTGCGAAAAGCTTTTATTAAACTGGATTGGAAAAATTCTTCTTTATTATTCGGTCAGGACTGGCATCCTTTTTATAATGGTCACAGTAAATTTTACCCAAAGGTAGGAGGGTTAAATACCGGAAGTCCGTTTAATCCATTTAACCGTTCTCCCCAGATTGATTTTAATTACCGCTATAAAAAATTATCAGCATCGGCAACTGCATTATACGAAAATCAGTATTGTTCAAAAGGATTTTATTCCGGTTCAAATTATAGTGACAACATGGCAAAAAG
>JAENXA010000216.1 GCA_016649735.1 Prolixibacteraceae bacterium
AAGAAAGTATCTTGAATGAAATATGGTCAAGATACGACACGGCAAATGTTAACGGTAGGTTAGATGTAGACTTTATAAAAAACGAAACTGAATTAAAAGAACGTAAAACGGGCAAAACGCTTATTTATACGAAAGGTTTTCGTGCTTCAGCTATTACTAAACGGGCAAACTTAAAGGGGCCTTCTGATATAGATATAGCTTTAATGGAAGAAATTGAAGATGTGAGAGATCCTGAGAAGTTCAACACATTTGTAGATGGTTTACGAAAGGACGGTTGTATAATAGTTTTACTTTTAAATATGCCAGATACTCAGCATTTTTTACTCAAAAGATATTTTAATCTTATGCAAGTCGAAGATGGATATTATAGCGCAACTCCTAAAGATATTCCAGGGCTCGTTTGCATTCAAACAAATTTTACCGACAACCCGTTCCTGCCTCAGCACATTATTGACAATTACAACGGATATGGTACTCCAGGTCATCATCTTTACAATAAACACTACTATCTAACCGCCATTAAAGGTTATGCCTCTGCCGGACGTAAAGGGCAGGTGCATACTAAGATCAAGCCGATTAAGTTAGCTGATTACATGGCATTACCATTTAAAGAAACTTACGGACAGGATTTTGGAACAGCTGCCCCTGCCGCCCTGGTCGGTGTTAAATTTGATGGAAATAAATCATATTGAAGGCTGATTAATTACCTACCTATGGGAGCGTTAAGGCTTGGCGTTTTATATTCTGAATTAGGTTTTGGCAATAATGATAAAATAGTCGCTGATAATGCTGATAAGAAAACTATCGACTTGCTGGATGGTGGTTTTACTTTAGATGATACTGATTTAGAAACCCTGACTAAATATCCTCAAATGAGGCATGGTTTTTTTATGGAGCGATGTGTAAAAGGAACCGATAGTATTACCGCCGGTATTGATATTATGGATGGCATGGAGCTTTATGCAGTTGAAGAGCATGAAGAACTTTGGGATGAGATACTAAAACGGGTGTATGCTCAAAACAAATCAGGAGAATATACTAATCAGCCAGCTCCTGGATTTGATCACGCCATGGATGGATGGATGTACGTCATCCAAGACCGCAGGCAAGGTGAATACTTCATTAAAAAACATAATTGATGGATATTTTAATTCCTTTAGGAACCGGCTCAAAATGGAAAGATAATGAGTTAAGGTATTGCCTCCGTGGACTTGAAATGTACTGTCAGGATTTAGGATCTGTTATCATTTCAGGCGAAAAACCGGACTGGGTACAAAACATTGTTCATGTGCCCTGCAAAGACGCTCATTCACCTACCTTGTCAATTTGGAATAAAACGCTGGCCGGATCAAAAGAAACAGATGACTTTCTATTCTGTAATGATGATTATTTCTTTTTAAAGCCATTTTTAGCCTCAGAATATCCAAACTACTATACCGATGTTACCGGAAACAGCCCGTATAAACGTATTTTAAGGCGCACGGTTAAACTTTGTGAGCAGTCAGGTCTAACTACACTAAATTATGACGTTCATAAACCCATGATCTTTAATTCAGCTAAATTTCAGGAAACTTATGAGTATTTCAGTTGGCATTTGCCGATTGATCAGGGGTTGGTCATGAAGTCCTGTTATGGCAATTTACAAAATGTAGGCGGCGAGTTCTGCAATGATTTGAAGCTGTTCAACGGATGCGAGATCCCGGACGTAGATATGTTTTCCATATCGGATGAGTTTTTAGATCGGAGTTTTAAGAACTTTTGCGAGGTCAGGTGGCAGTTGAAAAGTAAATATGAAAAATAGTTTTATATTTTGGTAAAATTTAGTAAATTAGTAAAATGAAATATGACGAAGTAAAGGACGAGCTACATAGATTAGGGTTTGTATATAAGTCAAACCATGACCCAGAAGGTGAAATGTTTGAATTAATCAAAGACAAAAATACTATATATGCTTGCATATCTTATCCGTTTATGGAAACATGGAGACACGAAGGGGCCTCTGGCAAAAGGATATGGTTTACAGCAGTTCACGACATTGAGATTACTCTTAATAAATTAATAGAATGGGAAAATATAAGTATTACCGAATAACGGTCCTTATGCCTGAAGAAGTGCATAAAAAAGTGCTGGCATTAGCAATAAAAGAAAAACGTCCTAAGTCTGGAATGGCAGCCATGCTTATTGAGGACGGATTAAAGCTTAATGAAAAAACAGAGTATGAACGAATGATGGAGGCGAAATGAAACACGCCCAATATTACCGTAACATAGCCAACGGCATAGCAAGAATTAATCAGTGCGTTCAGGTTTGTAAATTCGGAGCAGTTAAAACAGGAACTATATTTTCTGAAAGATTTAAAAAGAATATTCCGGGAGCTGTTATGGTAGATATATCGCACTTAGATGAAGATAGTATTCAAGCGTTAAAAGATATTGAAATCGAATCACAAAAAATGTTAAGTATGCCTAATTATGAAGATGATGATTTTATTAATCATTTCATGAAAGGATTGAGTAACTTAAATTAACATTTACATATTTTTTAAGAAATGATAAAACAATTATTTAAAGACATTTACACCGAAGAACTTGCAAAGGGTGCAATTCTGAATACAGAGTTTATTGGATTTAAAGAGGATTACTTAATTCTGCATTGTTTGTTAAGAAAGTATAAGCCTAAATCTGTGTGGGAATGTGGATGTAACATGGGAGTTGGAACTAAAATTATATGT
>JAENXA010000084.1 GCA_016649735.1 Prolixibacteraceae bacterium
AAATCCCTGTTTTACTCTAAATATTTTAATTTATCGAATAACTATATTTTATGGTCATATTAAAGTTTTTATTATATCCATTTTCCGTCATTTACGGAATCGTTACAGGAATCAGAAATATCCTGTACGACAGTGGAATATTAAAATTAAATAAATTTAAAATACCGGTTATATCTATAGGTAACATAACAGTAGGAGGGACAGGCAAAACGCCTCATACAGAATATCTTATTTCCCTATTGAAAGAAAATTATAAGGTGGCGGTATTAAGCAGAGGATATAAGCGAAAAACAAAAGGATTTATAGAAGTAAAAACAGATTCACCGGTAGCTGATGTAGGAGATGAACCATTACAGATAAAAAGAAAATTTCCAAATGTTACAGTAGTTGTAGATAAAGACCGTGTTCGGGGAATCCGAAAATTGATAAAAGACAGTAATAACGCATTTGATGTGATACTTTTAGACGATGCTTTTCAATATCGAAAAATAAATGCTTCCGTAAACATTCTTTTAATTGATTATAATCGTCCTATAAACAAAGATTTTATCCTTCCTGCCGGACGATTACGTGAATCCCGTCGTCAGTTTAAAAGAGCAACAATTATTATCTATACAAAATGTCCCGATAATTTATCATATGAATCTCGGAGTATAATTAAAAAGGATATTCATTTATATCCTTATCAGTCCTTGTTTTTTACAGGAATAGCATATGACAATCCTGTACCTGTATTCCCTGAAATTGTAAAAGAATCTTTTTTATTTTCAGATAAAAAGAATTCCTTCCTTTTGTTTTCAGGTATTGCAAATCCTGCACCATTTTGGAATTATGTTTATTCTGTAGCCAGGGTAGGAGGTAAAATGATCTTCCCTGACCATCATTTTTATTCAACGGAAGATATTGAAAAAATAGAAAAAATATATGATAGAATTTCAAAAGATAGTTATCTTTATATTTTAACTACAGAAAAAGATGCTATGAGACTAAGAACTAAAAAAGATTTATCTTTTGAAATTAAGAAAAAGATATTCTATCTTCCAATAAAAGTTAGTTTTTTAGGCAAAGAAGAAAATAAACTTTTCAATAAAAAAACGATTGAATATGTTAGAAGAAATAAATAAAGCCGTTAATTTTATTAAGGCAAAAATTCCTGATTGTTATGCAGAAACAGGAATTGTTTTGGGGTCAGGGTTAGGAGAACTTTCTGAAGAATTTAATTTATTATCAGAAATTCCATATAGCGAAATTCCGGGTTTCCTGTATCATAGTGATAATGAGGGGGCAGGGGGCTTTATTTATGGGGCACTTGGTAATAAAAAAGTTTTGATAATGCAGGGAAGGTTACATTATTATGAAGGTTATTCAATGAAAGAGATAACTTTCCCTATAAGAGTAATGAAAGCACTTGGAATAAAGTATCTTATTCTTTCAGGTGCTGTAGGTTCTATAAATCCCAGTTTTGAAATAGGAGATATTATGATCATTAAAGATCATATTAATAATTTTCCCGAAAATCCATTAAGAGGGGAAAATGAAGAAGAACTTGGTCCTCGTTTTCCGGACATGAGTGAAGTATATGATAAAAATATGAGGTTAATGGCCAGAGGAATAGCCTCCAGAAATATTATTGAAATAAAAGAAGGAGTATATGTTGGATGCCCGGGACCAAATTATGAAACGCCGGCAGAATATAAGATGTTTCTTGTTCTTGGCGGAGACGTCATGGGAATGTCTACAATACCCGAAGCAATTGTTGCACGTCATATGAACGTTAAGGTTTTTGGACTTTCTGTTATCACAGATATGGGTATTCCTAATGCTCCAAGACAAATTACTAATGATGTGGAAAAACGTATAGCATCATTCGTGAAACCTAAAATGGCAATAATTATCAGAGAACTTATAAATGAATTACCTGTAGGTGAAGAAGAATAATACCTAAATATTTGTTTAAAAAATATTTTATTCTCTATTATTTAAAGAAGAGGACTTAAGAGTCGTGCAAACGACTCTTTTATTTTTTCCCATTTCGAGCGTTGCTTCCATTCCGAAAGGATAATCTCACGGCTCTGACTTAAATCTTTCATATATTGCGATTCCAGAGTATTAAATGTTTCTTTATCATAAACCATGGCATTAACCTCAAAATTGGTTTCCATACTCCTGAGATCAAAGTTAGCCGATCCAACTGAAGAAAATATTCCGTCTACCATTAATAGCTTGCTATGCATAAATCCGGGCTGATAGAAATAAATTTTTACTCCGGAATATAACAACTCCTCAATATAAGATTTAGTACTCCACGAAGGAATTATAGTATCTGATTTTTCCGGCAATAGAATTCTGATATCGATACCGCTTAAAGCTGCAATTTTAAGAGCGCTGTTAATTTCCGTATTCGGAATAAGATAAGGAGTAGCTATATATACTTTTTCCTGAGCAGAAGAAATAGCGAGAAGATAAGCCTGGCTTATACTTTTCCAGTCAGAATCAGGACCACTGGAAACAATTTGAACTAACTTACCTTTTGTTTTGGGAGAAGTGTGGAAATAGTCCTTATTGTTTAATAATTCTTTGGAAACGAAATACCAGTCGGCAGCAAAAACAGATTGAAGACCCACTGTTCCTGTTCCTTTTATCATAAGATGGGTGTCTCTCCATATTCCTAAATTCTTTAATCCGTAAAGATATCTGTCAGCCATATTTAGTCCTCCCACAAATCCTATCTCTCCGTCAATAATAATTATTTTGTGGTGATTACGATAATTGGCCTTAGAAGTAAGTAGCGGGAACCTTACCTTTATAAAACAATCAATCATAACTCCTGCTTCCTTTAATGAACGTATATATTTTTTCGATAATTTCCATGTTCCCACATCGTCATAAATAACTCTAACCTCAACGCCTTCCCTTGCCTTGCGAATCAGTAATTCCCTAAGTTGATTCCCTATTTTGTCGTCGCCAATTATATAGTATTCAAGATGAATATGATGTTTTGCTTTTTCAATAGCCTGAAAAATGGAAGGGAAACATTCATCTCCGTTTTTTAAAACGGTAACTTCGTTATTATCCGACAAAAAGGCATTATCATTTGCCATAAGAAGATTAATGAGATGACGTTTTTCGTAAATATCATGGCCGAAAGACCCGATATTGGCAGGCAGTTTATTTAACTGTTTTTGTGTAATTTCTTTTATTCTTTCTATATTCTTTAATCCTTTATGCGAGAACATCTTTTTTTTCCTGTATTCCTGACCGAAAAACATATAAAAAATAATACCGGCAATCGGCAATAAAAGAATAACCAGCACCCAGCTGACAGTTTTAAGCGGGCTTCTGTTTTCCAAAATAATAAATACTGCAATAAAAACCACAGTAATTATGTATATGAGATTAAAGATTCCCTGAATATGTGATCCTATATATGTAAAAAAAATAGACATTATAAAAAGTTCATGTGTTCAATATCTTCTGTAATAGTTAAATACTATAAAATCAGACAGTTCATCTATTAACACAATGAAGTTGTCAGTAACTTGTAATATATAAAATTAAAATTATCTTTATTAAAAAACACTATTATCTCTAAAAAACATTATAAAAAGGTATACTGTTTGTAGAAACAGAAATATATTTATCCATAAATAAAAACATTATGTTAAAGAAAATAAAAAAAGCAGCCGATTTTATAAAGTCAAAAATACCTAACTTTAACTCTGAAATAGGAATAATTCTTGGATCAGGATTAGGAAAATTATCTGAAGAAATTGAAACAACAGCTAAAATTCCATATGGTAAAATACCGGGTTTTAAAACATCCACAGTGAAAGGGCATAATGGAATGTTAATATATGGCAGACTTGGAGGAGTGGAAGTTCTTGTAATGGATGGTCGTATACATTATTATGAAGGATATTCCATGAAAAATGTAACTTTCCCCGAAAGAGTTATGAACTCACTTGGAATTAAATATCTTCTTCTTTCAAATGCAGCAGGAGGTATGAACCAAAATTTTAAAGTCGGAGATCTTATGATCATAAATGATCATATAAATATGTTTCCTGAAAATCCCCTGCGTGGGAAAAATGAAGAAAAATTAGGGCCGCGTTTTCCTGCCATGAAAGATGTTTATGACAAAGAACTAATACAGAGGGCAAAAGATATAGCCGTAAAAAATAATATTGAAGTAAAAGAAGGCGTTTATATCGGAGTTCAGGGACCAGCCTATGAAACGCCTTCAGAATACAGAATGTACCATGAATTTAAAGGAGATGCCGTTGGTATGTCAACTGTGCCGGAAGCAATCGTTGCACATCATATGAACATGAAAGTGTTCGGGATTTCTGTTATAACAGATATGTATAGACCAGATGCTCCGGAGGACATATCACATGAAGAAGTTCAGGAAATGGCAAAAATGGCGGAACCAAAAATGGCAATTATTTTCACAGAACTTGTGAAAAAAATATAAATATAAATTTATATCTTTTCATTAAAGCATTTATATAGACTATTTTTACAAACAGATCACTTTTGAAGAAAAACAAATATATTATTCATGATTACGTTTACTCATTTACATGTTCATTCCCAGTACTCCATTCTTGATGGAGCAGCCAGTATTAAAGGACTCGTCCAGAAAGCAAAAGCGGATGGGATGACAGCCCTTGCCCTTACCGATCACGGTTTTATGTACGGTATAAAAGCATTCTGGGATACCTGTAAAGCTGAAGGAATAAAACCGATAATGGGTTGCGAAACCTATGTTGCAGCTCGTACAATAAAAGACAAAAGTGACAAAATAGATCGTTCAGGAGCCCATCTGTGTCTGCTGGCAAAAAATGAAACAGGATATAAAAATCTTATAAAACTTATATCCATAGCCAGTCTCGAAGGCTTTTATTATAAACCCCGTGTAGATAAAATCCTGTTAAAAAAATATCATGAAGGATTAATCGCTTCATCCGCATGTCTTGGAGGAGAAGTTTCCCAGAAAATAATGAACTCCGACATAAAAGGAGCAGAAGAAACTGTAAAGTGGTACAAATCAGTATTCGGAGAAGATTATTATCTTGAACTGATGAGGCATCCGTCCAATATTCCGGGTAATGATGTCTATGAAAAGCAACTTGTAGCAAACAAAGAAATCCTGAAGCTATCCAAAAAATTTGGTGTAAAAGTAATAGCTACAAACGATTGTCATTTTATAAATGAAGAAGATGCAGATGCTCACGACCTTTTAATCTGTCTTAACACAGGTAAGGATGTTGATGATCCAATGCGTATGCGTTACACAAAGCAGGAATGGTTTAAGACCACTGCCGAAATGAACGAATTATTTGCAGACATACCCGAAGCATTGGCAAACACAAAAGAAGTTGAAGCTAAGATAGAAAATATAGAGCTTGACTTCCCGCCATTTATGCCACAATTTCCAATACCCGAATCATTTGGAACAGAATCTGAATATGAAAAAAAATATACCACTGAACTTTTAAAGAAAGAATTTGGTGAAGAAGTTTTCCAGCGTATGGGCGGTTATGATAAAGTACTGCGAATTAAACTGGAATCAGATTATCTTACACATCTTGCAATAGATGGTGCATACGAACGATACGGAAATCCAATACCCGATAATGTACAGGAACGTTTAGACTTTGAGCTGAACACTATAAAACTAATGGGATTTCCCGGATACTTTCTTATTGTTCAGGATTTCATAATTGCTGCAAAAACAGAACTAAAAGTAATGGTAGGGCCTGGGCGTGGATCTGCTGCCGGTTCTGTAGTATCATACTGTATTAAAATTACAGACATAGATCCTATAAAGCACGATCTGCTGTTCGAACGATTTCTTAATCCGGATCGTATTTCCATGCCTGATGTAGATGTCGACTTCGATGATGATGGCAGGCAGTCTGTTATGGAATGGGTTACAAAAAAATATGGAGACAACAGAGTCTCACATATTGTCACCTTTGGAACAATGGCAACAAAAATGGCAATACGTGATGTGTCACGTGTTTTAAAATTACCTCTTTCCGAGGCAGATGTACTGGCCAAGCTTGTTCCGGAAGAGCCGAAGATGAATTTTGAAAAAGCCTATAAACAAAGTTCTGAGCTTAAAAAAGCAAGAGATTCAGGTTCACCTTTAGTTAAAAAAGTTCTTCGTTTTGCAGAAACGCTTGAAGGATGTATAAGGCATACAGGGGTTCATGCATGTGGAATACTCATCAGTCGTGATCCACTTACTGATCATATCCCTGTTATGCCTACAAAAGGAGAATCATTGTGCACTACCCAGTATGATGGTCATTACGTAGAGTCCATAGGGCTATTGAAGATGGACTTCCTTGGGCTTAAAACATTGTCCATCATTCATGATACAGTTGAAAATATTAAAATTTCTCAGGGTATAACTGTAGATACAAAAGAAATTTCTGAAGATGATAAGGAAACTTTTGATTTGTTCGCTCGTGGTGATACAACAGCCGTATTCCAGTTTGAATCTCCGGGAATGAAAAAATATCTGCGGGAACTTAAGCCTAACCGGTTTGGTGATCTTGTAGCAATGAATGCATTATACAGACCCGGTCCTATAAAATATATTCCTGATTACATAGAGCGTAAACTGGGAAAGAAAAAGGTAGAGTATGATCATCCCATGATGGAAAAATATCTTGGAGATACATATGGGATCACAGTTTTCCAGGAACAGGTTATGCTTCTGTCTCGTCATCTTGCTAATTTTACACGTGGAGAATCCGATTCATTGCGTAAGGCTATGGGAAAGAAACTTATAGTCATGATGGATAAGCTAAAGGTTAAATTCAATGATGGTTGTAAGGCAAAT
>JAENXA010000017.1 GCA_016649735.1 Prolixibacteraceae bacterium
CATTTTTTATACAAAATTTATACTTTTACCTAATAATTGATAATAATCATGAGAATACATCCTTGCGGAAAAAAATATATTTTACGAATCGTTATATTAATAGCTGTAACCAATTTTTTGGTCTGGTACTTAATTCCAATAACGATTATAAACATAATTATATCCATATTATCCTTTTTCCTTCTATGTGGAGTTACACAATTCTTTCGCTATCCCGACAGGCCACTGATTCCTAAAAAAAACCAGATAATCTCTCCTGCCGACGGAACGATTTGTGCTATTAGTAATTACAAAGAAGAAGAAATACTAAAAAAAGACACATTAAGAGTCTCGATTTTTATGTCACCGTTAAATGTCCATATCAACTGGATTCCAATCGGAGGTAAAGTAACCTTCCTGAAACACAAGAAAGGTAAATTTAACGCTGCCTTTAAAGACAAAGCCTCCGAAGAAAACGAAAGATTTTCAACAGTCACCGAGATAGAAGACGGTCGTCAGATATTAACAAATCAAATTGCCGGAGCTCTTGCAAGAAGAGTTCTTAATTATTTAAAAATAGGACAAATTGTTGAAACCGGTGAAGAAATGGGATTCATTCGTCTGGGATCACGCGTAGATATCTATCTTCCCACAGACACACAAATTAATGTTAAAATTGGGGACTCTGTCAGAGGAAGAGAAACAGTAATAGGCACACTATCTGAATCAGGTAAAAATTGATTAATAACAAAAAAATATGAATATATTTAGGAAACTTGTTTCTTATATTCCAAACACAATCACTTCACTAAATTTAATTTCTGGTATTTTTGCCATATTCTTTGCAATAGAAGGTAAAATAGATATTGCAGCCCTCTTTATTTTAGCTGCCTCTGTCTTCGACTTTTTAGACGGAATGTCAGCAAGGCTTTTAAAATCCTACTCTGAAATAGGAGCACAAATGGACTCGCTATCCGACCTTGTCTCATTTGGAATAGCACCAGCAGCAATTCTTTTTGGCATATACAAAATGTCTTTTTACGGTGTACCGGGAATAAACATTACATCACCATTTACATACATCACTTTTTTTCAATATATTTTCATAATATCAGTCATTATAGTTCCTGTAGCAGGAGCATTTCGTCTGGCAAAATTCAATACAGACGACAGTCAGAGCCAAAGTTTTAAAGGATTGCCCATTCCGGCTAATGCAATTTTTTTTGCATCATTAGCACTTGTTCTCACATACGGAAAAATTGAACTGATAAATGACATAATCACCAACCCATACTTTCTATTTATATTTACACTCCTATTTTCCTGGCTAATGGTCTCAAACATTCCAATGTTTTCATTAAAATTTAAATCACTAAAATGGAAAGGAAACCAGACACGCATATCATTTCTTATTTTATGCGTAATCCTATTCATTATCCTAAAATTATATTCAATACCATTAATGATTATAAGCTATATATCAATATCAATATATAACAATACCAGAGAAACAAAAAATAACATAAAATCTAAAGTCAAAAGCTGAAATTAAAAAATATGACATTATTCTAATTTTATAGAATAACTAAAAAACTTTATATTTTATAAAATCTCATCCTATATTCAAGAATTCTTTTCTGCGTATCAAACGGAGCAAGAACATCAAGCCCCATTGATTTCACTGCAGTATCCACCAACTCTTTTTCACTAACATCATACGAAAGTCCTGTATTTTTCAAAAAATACAATCCTGCCTTTAGCATAGGCTGCAAAGGAATTAATCCAATTAATTCAGAACCATTAGTCTTAAATCCACGCATCTCTGCCATTTTTCTGACCTCTTCGAAAGCCTCATGAACAGAAGTAACTGAAAAATCTCTCAGATTCATCGACACCTGTGCACATTTATATTCTTTAATATACCAGCCAATAGCCCTAACCATTTTTAAAGTTCCAGGTTTTCTCATAACCTTTCCATTCTTATCACGAATGGTTTCACCCGTTTTTTTATCCTTTACAATACTGCCACTTTCTCTTACTGCACATGCTATATCACTGGCCACTTCAACAGAATCAGTATTCAGATTTACATTATATGCAATAAGAAAATTTCTTGCACCAACCACACTGGCACCATATCGGGGATTAAAAATATCAGGTCCAAAATCAGGTTTCCATAATGGATTCTTCAATTTTTCATCAAGTCCTTCATACTCACCCGAACGACAACTTGCCAGACTTTCTCTCTTTTTTTCAAAAGAAGCTGCTTCATAGCAATATACCGGAACATTTAAGTCCTCTCCTATCCTCTTTGCTAATTTACGGGCATAAGGAACCACCTCTTTTAAAGTAATTCCGGATACAGGAACCAAAGGACAAACATCCATAGCACCAATACGCGGATGTTCACCATAATGATAACGCATATCTATACATTCTAAAGCCTTTTTTGCCCCGTTAAAAGCTGCCTGTGAAACAGACTCAGGACTTCCTGCAAAAGTATATACAGTTCTGTTTGCCGCTTCTCCTATATCAATATGGAGTAAATTTACACCTGCTGTTTCACTTATAGCATATGCAATTTGTTGAATCACTTTTTTATCGTGTCCCTCGCTAAAATTAGGAACACATTCTATAATAGGATCTATCATCAGTAATTAATTGTTATTAAAACCTAAAAATTCATAGTGAAAAAATCTTTTATCATTTTTTTGAACAACTTTGTAACGGCTTTACTTATTATAGGTAAAGTTAGTTAGAAAATATAATTTCAGAAAACAAGAAAGAAAATAAAGACGGGAATATGCAAAATCATTTATTTGTAATCGGTCACCTTCATAATATAATTAAAAAACGGATATTCGTTATTTTCATTCTTTTATGTTTTTGCATAACACCTGCAATATCACAAAAACTGACAATTTCAGGTACTGTAACAGATTCAAAAACAGGAGATGCTATCCCATATGTAAATATTGTTATAAAAGAAACCGTCTCCGGTACTATGACTGACACGTTGGGACATTACCGGTTAGAAACTAATCTGGACAAGGGAACTATACGTTATTCAGCAATAGGTTATTATCCTGATGAAAAAAGATTATCTTCATCCAGAAATACCGAAATTTCAATAAAATTAAAACCTGAGACCATCGATATAGGGGAGGTAGAAGTAGCACCGGATGAAGAACCCATCAGATTATTGCTTAGAAATATTATAAGTCACAAGCATTTAAATGATCCGGATCAACTACAAAAATTCTCATACAGAAAATATACAAAATGGAAATACCAGATTAATAATGTAAGTGATAAAATCATTAAATCAAAGGCTTTTAAAAACGACCAGGACGTTTTTAAATCAGCACAAGACAGTTCTAAATATTTACCCCTTTATTTTGCTGAACAACTTGTTTTTAATCAGGTTCAAAAGAATCCGGCAAAACAAAAATCAACTATTCTGGCAGACAAAACCAACGGAGTGGGCATTCTTAAGAATCTGGAAATTGCAGGATATACCAGTGCCCTGGATATGGAAGTTAATTTTTATAATAATTTCATCTTGCTTTTCTCACAGAATTTTGTCAGTCCTATATCCGATAATGGCTGGTTCTATTACAAATATTTTCTGGCGGATAGTACTACCACCGGCAATGTAAAAAGTTATCGTGTAAATTTTCAGCCGCGCAGAACAGGCGAAAATACCTTTAAAGGATATTTTATAGTAGAAGACAATCACTTCTCAATAGAAGAAATAGAGGGTAGATTATCCAATACTAACAACATCAATTTCCTTACAGATATGAAACTGAAAAGCAATTATGCCTTTGTAAACGATTCAGTACCATTTTACAAGCGTAATCAGATTGATGCTCTGTTTCTAGTTATACCATATAAAACAAAGAAAAAAGATCAGGACAGGCTTTCTGTATTCTACACTCAGATCGCAAATATTGACCACGTCACTGTTAATCCTGCTGATGAGATTAAATTATCGAATAAAAAATCAAAATACGAAACTGTAAAATTAGCAGACGCTCTTGATCATGACTCAGCTTTCTGGAAAAAAAACAGGCCTGAAAAGCTAACCATTAATGACCATTTAATAACGCAGACCATAGACTCCGTTTCAAATGTTAAAACCATAAGTATTTTAAATAATTTGGCTCGTATGTCTATGAACAGTTATTACGATATTGGCAAAATTGAACTTGGTCCGTATACAAGTTTTGTAAACACAAACAAAGTAGAAGGATTACATCTTTTTATGGGAGCAAGAACAAGCTCTGAAATCAGTAAAAATAAGATGGTTTGGGCAGGACTGGGATACGGCACAAAAAACAAAAAAATTAATGGTATAGCAGGATTTGGATATAAATTTCATAATAGCAACCGCGAGATATTAAAATTCTCATTTGAAGACCAGATGACCCGTTTTGGAGAGAGTGAAGAAATACTTAATTTATATGAGAATGCCTTCACACCGGTAGAAAACAATCTTGTTTCTCAAATGTTAAAAAGAGATGAACTAACTGAGATTTTTCGTCAGAGAAAAATTAAAGGTATATGGGAAAAGGAATGGTATCCTGGACTGACAAACAAAATTTCAGCCAATTATACAAAACATTATTCTCCTACCTACTTCCCTTTCTATAATAAAAAGACAGGGAATCCTGTCAAATCAGTTTCTTCCGCTGAATTAATGATAGACACCCGTTTTTCAAAAGAAGAGAAATATATGGATGACGGATTTTTCCGCTTTTATATGGAAACAGATTATCCAATAGTACATTTTACATTCGGAGGCGGAAAAACATATTATGACGATACTTCAAACTGGTATGGCAAACTAAATCTCACAATTAAACAATATGTATATTTAGGTCAGAGTTTTATTAATTATGCAATAGAAACGGGTATCTATTTTGGAAAAGTACCATATTCAATGCTGAATAGTCCCAGAGGAAATGAAACCATTGGCTATTATCAATACGATTTTAATATGCTCAACTATCTGGAATATGTACATGATAAATATTTACATGTGTATCTTGACTATCATCTTAACGGATTCTTTTTCAGGAGAATTCCAATACTGAAAAAAACAGACTTAAGAGAAGTAATGTCAGCAAAATTAATGGTCGGCTCTTTAAGCAACAAACAGAAAAATGTAATTGAGCTTCCTAATGAAATTTCAGATTTACATAATCCGTATATAGAAGTTGGTGCAGGAATAGAGAACATATTCAAATTTGCCCGTATAGAAGCCATATGGAGAGTTCATCCTTCATCTACTGCCGAAATAGGAGCCCCCACCTTCGGCATTCGTGCACTTTTCATGATCACAATGTAAAAAAAAAGAAAACCCGCTATCCAAAGGATAACGGGTAATTTTTTTTAAGATGTCTGAATTTTTATTTTCCGCTTTCGTCTAAATGAATAGCTTCCATAGGACATACATCTGCACAAGTTCCGCATTCAGTACATTTTTCAGGATCTATTTTATACACTTCACCTTCCGAAATTGCTCCAACAGGACATTCGCCAATGCATGTTCCACATGCAATACAGTCATCTGAAATTTTGTAAGCCATAATCTAATTTTTAATTTTACGATAAGTCAGGAGCAAATTTAAAAAAATAAAAGAAATACTTTCTAAAAAATTAAAAATCTTACTTTTTCAACCTTAATCTAAACAAATAATTAACTCCTCTATATATTACTTATATTGATTTCAATGTTAGATGATAAAAAGAATACACAACTTTTATTTTTTATTAATCTTATGGTAATACTTACAAACTTCTGTAAGTCCACACTTTTCACATTTAGGACTACGGGCAAGACACGTATATCTGCCATGTAAAATAAGCCAGTGATGAGCTCTGGGAATTAGTTCCTCAGGAAAATATTTTGTAAGCTGTTTCTCAGTATCAAGCGGAGTTTTAGCTCTTGTTGAAAGACCTATCCGTTCAGCTACCCTAAAAACATGAGTATCCACTGCAAACACAGGTTTATTATATACAATAGAAGCAATCACATTAGCCGTTTTTCGTCCTACTCCAGGCAACTTTTGTAATTCATCCACATCATCCGGTACAACTCCGTTAAAATCTTCAGTAAGCATTTTAGCCATCCCCAAAAGATGTACAGCTTTACTATTAGGATAAGAGCAGGAATGAACAAACGTTAAAATTTCATCAGAATCAGCCTTAGCCATTAATTCAGGAGTAGAATATTTTTCAAAAAGAGATGGGGTAATTTTATTTACCCTCTTGTCTGTACACTGAGCCGACAATATAACAGCTACAAGTAATTCGTATGCATTACCATACTCTAATTCACTTTGGGCATCAGGTAAAGCCTTCTGGAAATAATCAATAACATATTTATAAAGTTCCTGCTTTTTCATTTTCTTATATATTAACATTTACAAAGATAAAAGAATCCGATAAACTTATAGATAATCAATAATATTGCATGTTTTTTTAAAAAAAATTTTAATTTTATAAAAAAAATAAAATCACATGTTTAAAAATTTTCAATTGATAGTTTTAGGTCTTTTATCCTTCGTCGCATCGGCCTTTTCGCAAACGCCGGTTTATCTTGACGTAAATAAACCTATAGAAAACAGAGTAGAAGACGCCTTGAGCCGAATGACTCTTAAGGAAAAGGTAGCTATGATTCATGCACAATCCAAGTTTAGCTCAGCCGGTGTTCCACGTCTTGGCATTCCAGAAAACTGGATGAGTGATGGCCCTCATGGCATTCGTCAGGAAGTATTATGGGATGAATGGAATGGAGCCGACTGGACTAATGATTCCTGTACCGCTTTTCCGGCATTAACTTGTTTGTCCGCCACCTGGAATCCAGAAATGTCAGCTTTATATGGCAAGAGTATCGGTGAAGAAGCTCGTTATAGGAATAAAAACGTATTACTTGGTCCAGGTGTAAACATATATCGTACACCACTTAATGGTCGCAACTTTGAATATTTTGGAGAAGATCCATATTTGACTTCTCAAATGGTTGTTCCATATATTAAAGGTGTGCAAAGTAACGGTGTAGCTTCCTGTGTAAAACATTATGTACTTAATAACCAGGAAAAATGGCGAGGTCATATAAATGTTATAGTAAATGATCGCGCTTTTCATGAAATATATCTGGCACCATTTAAAGCTGCTGTACAAAAAGGCGGTTGTTGGGCTATTATGGGCTCTTATAACCAGTACAAACATCAGCATTGTTGTCATAATCAATATACGATAAATCAGATTTTAAAACATGACTGGGACTTTGACGGTGTGGTTATTTCCGATTGGGGTGGTGTACATAATACAGAACAGGCCATTCATAATGGACTGGATATGGAATTTGGCACTGGGACCAATGGCATGAATTTGGGAAAGAAAAACGCCTATAATTATTATTATTTAGCAAATCCATATCTCAAATTGATTAAAGAAGAAAAAGTTGGAACAACAGAATTGAATGATAAAGTTCGTCGGGTACTTCGTCTTGTCTTTCGCACAACAATGTCAAAGAATCGTCCTTTAGGGTCTTTCGGGACAAAGGAACATGCCATGGCCGGACGTGAAATAGCCCAGGAGGGTATCGTATTGTTGCAAAACAACAGTTTGAAAAAAACGGGGAAAATTCTTCCTGTAGATTTAAACAAAATAAAAAATATTCTTGTTGTTGGTGAAAATGCCGTGAAGCGTATGACAATAGGTGGCGGTTCTTCTTCATTAAAAGCGAAATACGAAATTTCACCATTAGAAGGAATTAAAGATTTGGTAGGGAATAAAGCCAAAATAACATATGCACCAGGATATCAATCCCCAACTCATGCCGAACAGGATAAAGTGGGTGCCAAAGCTCCAAAACAGAAAAAAATATCTCCTGAGATATTGCGTGCAGAAGCAGTTACTGCAGCCAAAGATGCTGATGTTGTCCTTTATATTGGTGGCTTGAATAAGAATTCTTTTCAAGATTCAGAAGGTTCTGATCGCACTACAATGGATTTGCCTTATGATCAAAATAAACTAATATCTGCTTTAATCGAAGCTAATCCCAGACTGGCGGTTATTATTCTGAGTGGAAATGCCGTTTCAATGCCATGGGTAAATAAAGTACCAGCCATTTTAGAAGCATGGTATGACGGTACTGAAGCTGGAAATGCGATTGCTTCCATCCTTTTTGGAGAAATTAATCCTTCCGGCAAATTACCTTTCACTTTCCCTGTTAAATTACAGGATAACGGAGCTATAGCCTTAAATGCATATCCAGGTGACAGTATTAATGAAGAATACAAAGAAGGTATATTTGTGGGGTATCGTTGGGCAGATAAAGAGAATATTGAGCCGCTTTTTGCTTTTGGTCATGGATTAAGTTATACTACATTTAAGTATGGGAAACCTACAGCCGATAAAAAAACTATGACCATTGACGGAACGATAACTTTCACTGTTAATGTAAAGAATACTGGTAATAGAAAAGGAAAAGAAGTTGTACAACTATACATCAGTGATTTAAAATCTACCTTGCCACGTCCCGTCAAAGAATTAAAAGGATTTAAAAAAATTGAGCTCGCTCCGGATGAAGAAAAAACCGTTTCTATAACCATAAATAAAGATGCGTTAAGTTATTATAATGATATAAAGCAAGAATGGGTAGCCGAACCAGGTAAGTTCATTGCACTCATTGGCTCCTCTTCACGTAATATAAAAGGGAAAGTTCCTTTTGAGTTGAAATAATTTTGTTTTTTCCTTTACTTTATTTTCAACAGATTTATAACTATATAGCTAAGTTATATAGTTATAAATCTTAGTTCACCTTCTTATAAAACACAAATATCATAGAGTTAACAAGCACACCCATTCCAATTAGAACGCTAAAGTCTTTTATAACATTTAAAAACGTACTGCCTTTAAGAATAATCATACGCATTGCCTCGATCATATAAGAAAGTGGATTTAACTTAACAATATACTGCGCCCAGTCAGGCATACTTTCTACAGGCGTAAAAAGTCCACTCATCAAAATAAATATAAACATACAGAACAATGATACAAACATTGCCTGAGATTGTGTTTCAGAAAAAATAGATATTAAAAACCCGACACTTAAGACCACTAAAAGGTAAACCAATAACATTACATAAAGCAAAACTATACTGCCTTCAATCTTCATATTAAATATAATTATGGCAACAATTATCCCCAGAGTAAATTGTGCCAGTCCCACTAATGCAAATGGAACTATCTTACCAATAATAAACTGACTCTTGGTAATAGGAATTACATTTAATTGTTCTATTGTGCCTATTTCTTTCTCTCTGACCACATTCAGTGAAGTCAACAGAATTCCCATAATAGTTACAATAGCGCATAGCACCCCGGCAAGCATATATGATTTATAATCCAAATGAGGATTATACCAGTCAGAATATTCTACATCTATAGTAGGTATAGATTGCAAATTCGCATTTTTAGAAGCACTTAAAAAAGATTCGGATTTATAATAAGTTGCCATTGTTTTAGAAATATACGAAGAAGCTACTCCGGCTTTCATACTATTTATTGCATTTACTGCTATAAACATATTGGGATGAAGTCCATTTTTAAAATCCTTTTCGAAATTATCAGGAATTTCGACTATTATATCAACATCTTCCCGATCAAATTCTTTTAAACCCTCACTATAATCTTTTTTTATGTTTTTTAATTTAAAATATCCGGAACTTACAAAACTGTTCTTTACAGAAGATGAAATAGATGTATTATCTCTGTCTATAAAGCCTATATTAAGATTTTTTATCTCAAAATTTGCAGCAAAAACTAAAACAATTAGCTGTAAAACAGGAGCCATCACTATAACTTTTACTATAAGTGGATTTCTAAATATCTGTAATAATTCTTTGCGAATTAATTCTAAGGTTATATTCATAACTTATATTTTTTATTCTGCTTAATTTTTAAATCTTATTATAATTTTTCACACTTAAACCTATAAAAAACACAGTCATGCAAAACAAAACTAAAAGTTGTAACCAGATAAATTCTATCCCTCCGCCTTTTATCATCACCGTTTTTATTGCTTCAATAAACCACGTTGCCGGAAAAATCTGACATATCCATTGTAAAACCACAGGCATATTTTCTATAGGATAAATAAAACCCGATAAAAGTGTGGTAGGCAAAAATAAGGCAACTATAGAAAGAAGTAAGGCACCCTGTTGGGTATCTGTTATTGAGGAAACGAACACCCCTATTGACAATGCTGTTAGCAGGAATAAAATACAGACAACAAACAATAATATATAACTACCATTAATAGGCATATTAAAAATGACAACACTCATTGCTATTATAACTACTACATTTATTAAACTCAATATCAAATAAGGTATCAGCTTACCTATTATTATATGATAACTTCTTAAAGGAGAAACTTTTAATACATCAAACGTTCCGGTCTCCTTTTCTTTAGTTAACGACACAGAACTCATTATTGCAGAAACGAGCATCAAAATTAAAGCCAGTAGCCCCGGAACAAACATATAAACATCTTTAAGTTCCGGATTATAAACCAGTCGTAAAGAAAGATTTATGGGTTCCTGTATATTCGGACTATCCAGTTTTTCAGCGGTAAAAGCTCCAATTATAGAACTCAGATATAGCTTTGTAATAGTCGCTGTATTTAAATTAGAAGCATCAGTAATAATCTGAATTTTGGTAGTATTTAATTTTAGAAAATTTTTAGAAAAATCCGGAGGTATTACAATTGCCACAGTTATATCTCCATTTTTAAACTTTTCCTCCAGTTGCGAATCAGTTTTTACATCTGCTGAATTCACAAAATACTTTGAAGCTAAAATTTTATCGGTAAGACCAATTGACATTTCATCTTTTGACTTATCCAGTATTGCAATTTTAGTATCTTTTATTTCTGACCGTATAGCAAATCCAAACAATGTAACAAGAACTATAGGTAGTATAAAAATAATAAGTAAGGTTTTCTTATCCCTGAAAATATGATAAAACTCCTTTATTATAAATGGTTTTAATTTATTCATTATCTTTTTTTCAAGGTTAATTTATAAAGTAGAAGTATCTCTGGCCAGGAGATAAAAAAGACCATTCATATTTTCCACATTAAATTCTTTCTTTAGATCATCAGGAGCACCTAAAGCCATAATCCTGCCATTCACCATAAGAGATATTCTATCGCAATATTCAGCCTCATCCATATAATGAGTTGTAACAAACACAGTAGTTCCATTTTCCGCTGCTTCGTAAATAAGATTCCAGAAACTTCTTCTTGTAACAGGATCAACACCACCGGTTGGCTCATCCAAAAAAACAATTTTTGGATTATGCACAACAGCTATGGAAAAAGCAAGCTTTTGTTTCCAGCCCAAAGGAAGACTTTTTACAAATGTATTTTTATGTTCGCTCATCCCCAACCGTTTTAAAAGCATATCCCCTCTCTCTTTTATCTTTTCAGAGGACAATCCATAAACTGAAGCATAAAATCTAATATTTTCAAACACCGTCAAATCTTCATACAAAGAAAATTTCTGGCTCATATATCCTATATTTCTCTTGATTTCCTCCTGTTGCGTATTAATATCAAACCCTGCCACTGTACCCTCCCCTGAAGTACAATAAGAAAGCCCGCAGAGCATACGCATAGCAGTAGTTTTTCCAGCACCATTAGCTCCTAAAAAACCAAAGATTTCTCCTTTTTTAACATCCAGAGAAATTTTATTTACAGCTGTAAAATCCCCGAATTTTTTGGTTAAATCCTTTATATGTACAGATATTTCCTGATTACTTATAACCATAATGCTCCTTTTATTTTTTGCCTGACATAAACTCAATAAAACAATCTTCAATTGAAGGTTTTATTCGTTTTACATATTCAACACTTATTCCACTGTCTTTAAAAAAACTAAGGATTTGTTCGACAGAAACATTATCATCTTTTCCTATAAAGTGTACACTATTTCCAAAAGCATTGCTACTATAAGATTTATCCCATTTATATAAAGCTTTTAACACATCGTATATTCTATGAGGCTTAATCTCATACAAATCCCTTGAAAAAGAATCAATAACACCCTCCGGTGTATCTATAGATAATATTCTGCCATCCTGAATTAAAGCTACTCTATCGCATAATACAGCCTCATCCATATATGGAGTGGAAACAAATATTGTAATCTTTTTCTCCTTAAGTTTCCTAAGCATTTGCCAGAATTCTTTTCTTGAAACAGGATCCACTCCGGTAGTTGGTTCATCTAAAAATAAAACTTCAGGCTGATGAACAAGAGCACAACATAAAGCCAGCTTTTGTTTCATACCTCCTGATAGCTTACCTGATAGTCTGTTTTTAAATGGCTCAATCTGCACCCATATATCTTTAATCAGATCATAACCTTTTTCTATTGTGGTGCCAAAAATATCTGCAAAAAACTTAAGATTTTCATACACTGTAAGATCACTATATAAAGAAAATGTACCCGGCATATAACCAACTATCTGCCTTATTTCTTTTCTATTGGTGACAGTATCAAGTTCACATACAGTTGAGTTTCCACTATCACATCTCAATAATGTAACCAAAGATTTAAACAAAGTTGTCTTCCCGGCACCATCAGGACCAATAAGACCAAATAATTCCCCATCATGTATTTCAAGGCTTATATTATCCAGAGCCTTTACCTCTCCGAAACTTTTACAAACATTATTTATCTTTATTGAATTCATAATCCCGTTTTAACCATTAAAGCTCTTTATATCAATAATTCAGAACAACTTATTTACCTAAGAATTTTACTCTTGCAGGCATTCCTATCTTCAAACTTCCATCATTTGGAACCAATACCTTAACCGCATAAACTAAATTCATCCTTTGTTCTTTGGTCTGAATCACCTTAGGAGTAAACTCAGCTTTATCTGAAATCCAGGTTACTCTGCCCTTAAATTCTTTTTTAGTATCATTTCCTGAATCGATAAAAACACTGGCTCTTCCACCTAATATAACTTTCTCCAATTGATTTTCGGAGACATAAGCCCTGCATAACAAACTATCCAGATTTGCTATTTTAAATAAAGGTTTTCCAGGAGCTGTTATCTCGCCTGAATATGCATATTTTGTAAGAACTGTACCGTTTACAGGAGATATAATATTTGATCTGGATATCCTGTAGTCTAAAAGTTTAATCTTTGCATCTAAAGGAGCAATTTCTGCCAGCAATCCTTTTTGTTTAATATTTAAAGAAGAAGTAGTAGCTGTTATTTGCTTTTTTATAACTTTTACCAAAGAATTTATATCATCCAATTGTTTATCAGTAGCAGCTTCTGCTTTAAACAAATTTCTTATTCTTCTCTGTTCCAGTTCTGCATTAGCAAGCTTTTCTTTTAATACATTTATTTCAGAAATAATATCTGGTAATTTTGCATACACCACCTCAACACTTTTTTGTATTTCTACTTTCTGAAGATAAAGTCCCATTGTATCAATAACACCTACTCTTTGATTTAGCTTTAATCTATCCCCTTCTTCTATATTCAGATTCTCAATCTGACCACTTCCCTCAGAAGAGACTAAAATTTCTACAGCTTCAATATTTCCAAATGCATCAGCATCTTTGTCAACAGAGCTACATGACCCCAGCAAAAAACCTCCGGTTACTATAAGTGAAAATACCTTTATTAAATTTTCTATATTCATTTGTCTAATTATTATTGATGATCTGTTATTTATAATCTGTTATTTATAAAACCAAAAAATGTTACAAATTCATTTTCAGAATTTTTTTATTCCATTAATTAAGACCAACGGCTGATTTATAATTTATAATTGATTGTATTAATTTTATTTCATTCAACTTTTGAGATAACATCGATTCTTTATATTTATTAAGCTCTGTTATATATTCACTCGAAGTAATAATCCCCCTCTGAAGTTTTGCTTCCTCAATATCTGCAAGTTCTTTTTTGATAGCCACAATTTTTTTATCAAAATAAATCATGTTCCGATACTTTAAGATCATATTTTTAGCTGAAGAAATTTGTATTTCATTAGATAAAGAGAAATCCTTTTCACTATCGGATATAAGAGATTTGTGAGAATCAAGAGATAATTTTTTATATCTGGTACTTTTCCAGCCTGTAAGCGGAACAGATAATTTTAACCCGGCTTTATAATACCAGTCCGGAGATCTGTTTAAAAGATTCAAACCCGGCAAACCATTACCTCCGGTTGCAAAAAATGAGAACTTTGGTAAATTTTTTGACTGAAGTAACTTTATATTTTCATCAATTATTTTCCCCTGAACATCATAATAATCATATTCAGGCCTCTGTGATGTACCAATAAAATTAAAATCATCAGAAGGCAATAGATACTTATATTCCGCAGAAATACTTTTTCCCAATAAAACTGAAAGCATTTCAGCTACTTTAATCTCATCAGATTTTATTTTATTTAACGATTGATCAGCCTTTAAAAGCTCTGATTGTAATTGAAGATAATCGCTCTTCTGCCCTGCTCCATTTTCAAAAAGATTCTTCATCTTTTTTAAATTACGAACCAATATCTCAATATTAAGATCCAGAACCTTTTCATTTTGCTTTAATAAAGACATTCCTAAATACAGACTTGCAACTTTGTCCTTAAGACCTAATTTCGCAATATCCAGTTTTAGAGTTTCAGCTTTAAAATCAGAGGTTATAATATCCTTTTTTTTAGAAGCTGCACCACCATCATAAATAACCTGCTCCAGATCTAAAGTAATACTGTAATTACCCTTTCGCGGAGCATCTATATTAGGTAAATCCAGTCCTATGACATCCGACTGATAAGAAGTATACCCATTTAATGATACGGATGGAACAAAAACAGAAAAAGCTTCCTTTTTATCATTAATACTGATATTATTATTAGCATTATTCTTTTTAGAAATAGTTGAATTTTCTATAGCTAATTTATAACATTCCGTTAATGTGAGTATACGAAGACTATCTGTTTTAACAATCTCTTCATTCTGATCTTTATCTATATTTACCGCTTCTGCTCTATGTGTTAACAACACCATTGCAAAAAATGCAAATAAAACTACTACTAATCTTTTCATACTATTTTAAGATTTAAAATTTCTATTATTTATATAAGTTACAACTTACTTATTACTAATGTACGATTGAAAAATATCTGTAATGTCTTTTTTTCTCTCTCTCATTATTTTTTTAAATTCATACTCATCACTACCAATAACTTTTTCAACAATAGGTTTTCCTATAAAAGGGAAAGCACACATAGATATTATATTTAAAAGAAGACCTAACGGATTTTCTATTTTTCTTACACGACCCTCTTTCATATCTTTATCAAGAGAAGAAAAAAAGGCTTTTATAAATCTTTGTGCAACCTCACTATTCTTAACTCTGGAAACAATCACATCCGGATTCTTATACATCTCCTGAAAAATAAATCCCGGTAATTCAGGATTCTCTATTAAACCCTCAGTATATGATTCTATAAAACTTTTTATATTCTCAGTTACAGAATTACCTGAAAACAATTTCATATCTAACTGCCTTGTCATATTCTTAAATGCTTCATCAAAAATTATATCAAACA
>JAENXA010000278.1 GCA_016649735.1 Prolixibacteraceae bacterium
CTTTCTGAGTTTAAAGAACAGCTTTTGCGCAGTCAATCATTTCTGGATCAGTTACAAAAGGAGATAGGAGATAGAATTTATGATGAAGAGTTATATAAAAAACTGTTCGGTGAACTTTCTTTATTAAAACAGCAGGTTGCAGAAAAAAACAGGGAACAGGGAAAAATTACAGAGATGTTAAAAAAGCTGGAGTCAGATCTTAAAAATCAGACTTTACTGAAAAATGAAATTAAAAAGCTGAACCTCAGGGCTGATAATATAAAAATCATGAAATCTCTTTTTAAAGCCAGTGGCTTTGTTAATTATATCTCATCTGTTTATCTGCAAAATCTATGTAAGTCGGCGAATGAAAGGTTTTTTAAATTAACACGGCAGAAGCTTAGTCTGGAGATTACTCCTGATAATAATTTTCAGGTACGTGATTATTTAAACGGCGGTAAAATAAGGAGTGTAAAGACTCTTTCAGGAGGGCAGACTTTCCAGGCGGCGCTGTCTCTGGCATTATCTCTGGCTGATAATATTCAGAAAATTACCGAATCGAATCAGAATTTCTTTTTCCTTGATGAGGGATTTGGTTCTCTTGACAGGGAATCATTGTCGGTAGTTTTTGATACACTGAAATCATTAAAAAAGGAAAATCGTATTGTTGGTGTTATTTCTCATGTCGAAGAAATGCAACAGGAAATAGGAGTTCATCTGCGTATAGAAAATGATGATGAAAGAGGAAGTATTATACATCCCAGTTGGATGGAATAAATAAAAGTACAATGAACAACAGAATAACATCTATTCTTAACATAAAATATCCGATAATAGCCGGAGGTATGGTATGGTGTAGCGGCTGGGAATTAGCCTCTGCGGTAAGTAATGCGGGAGGACTGGGTCTTATAGGATCAGGATCTATGTATCCTGATGTATTAAAGGAACATATACAAAAATGTAAGAGGGCTACTGATAAACCTTTTGGGGTAAACGTGCCGCTTATTCATCATAATGTGGTGCAGATTATGAATGTAATAATGGAAGAGAAGATATCTGTAGTTTTTACTTCTGCAGGAAGTCCTATGATTTGGACAAAAAAATTGCATGAAAAAGGTATTAAGGTAATTCATGTTATAGCAAATACAAAGTTTGCAGTAAAGTGTGAAGAAGTCGGTGTAGATGCTATTGTAGCTGAAGGATTTGAAGCAGGAGGTCATAACGGGAAGGAAGAAACTACAACCATGGTTCTTATACCTCAGATTTGTAAAGCCACCGGACTACCGTTAATTGCTGCCGGAGGAATAGCTACTGGCAAAGGGATGCTTGCTGCTTTCGCATTAGGTGCAGACGGGATACAAATGGGAACAAGATTTGCTCTGTCTAAGGAAAGTTCTGCTTCAGAAAAATTCAAAGAAATTTGTATTAATCTAAAAGAGGGCGATACCATGTTGTCATTGAAAAAAATAACTCCTACGAGACTTATTAAGAATGAATTTTATAAAAAGATAGAAGAGGCTGAAAATAGAGGAGTGAGTAAGGAGGGTCTTTCGCAGATTATTGGAAGTGGAAGATCAAAAAAAGGAATTTTTGATGGAGATATTAAAGAAGGAGAGCTTGAAATAGGTCAGATATCCTCGCTTATCAATGAGATTCAATCTTCTAAAGAAATTATAGATGGAATTATTGCTGAATACAATGACGGATTAAACAATTTA
>JAENXA010000258.1 GCA_016649735.1 Prolixibacteraceae bacterium
AAAAAACATGAATTCCACAATAAAGTTTTGAAATGAGCATCCAAATAACAATAAATCAGGGAATAATCAGAATTAAACATCTTATAAATTAGTTATTTAGAATTAATTAGAATGAAGACTTATTTAAAGTTAATTATATATTTAACAGATAATTACTTTCAATTTTTTAAAAATAATATATCCTAATGAAATTCAAATTTTAAGAATTCAGGAAAACATCTTTCATTTGCTTTTTAAGTATTATTTATTAAATTAAATACAGCCTTTAATTTTAACTAAAAAAGGTTTCAACTTTCTTATAATAGAATATTCGTTTGTTTTGCTTATTTTTATAATCTTATTTTTTACTAAAAGATAGAAGACATGAAAAAAATATTTATCCTATTATTTTTACTCCTTTCTGTTAATGTTTTTGCTCAAAAAAAATACGAAGCAAACTGGGAGTCCATTGATTCCCGTCCTATTCCAAATTGGTTTGAAAATGCAAAATTCGGTATATTTATCCATTGGGGTCTATATTCTGTACCTTGCTTTGAAAAGGTTGGAGAATACTCAGAATGGTACTGGAACAGACTTGTTAATCAGAGAAAAGGAAATGCAAAAAGGACAGATGTTCTTGATTTTCACAACAGGGTTTATGGTAAAAATTTCACTTATCCGCAATTTACCGGGAAATTTACATGTGAACTGTTCAATCCCGACCAGTGGGCCGACATTTTTAAACGATCAGGAGCAAAATATATAGTACTTACATCAAAACACCACGACGGATATTGTCTGTGGCCCAGTAAAGATGCAGACCGGTCATGGGGTCGTCCCTGGAACAGCACAGAAACAGGACCGATGAGAGATCTTCTTGGAGATCTGACAACATCAGTAAGAAACGCCGGAATAAAAATGGGAATTTATTATTCTATTTATGAATGGTACAATCCTCTTTATATATGCAATATTGATGAATACGTGGACAAACATTTGTTTCCGCAATTTAAAGACGTGGTAACAAAATATAAACCATCCATCATCTTTACTGACGGAGAATGGGAACATTCTTCTGATACATGGAAATCAACAAAACTGTTATCATGGCTATTCAATGAGTCTCCATGCAAAGATTCAGTAGTAATCAACGACCGCTGGGGTAAAGAAACACGGCATCATCACGGAGGATACTATACTACAGAATACGGCTCAGGACTTTCCACAGGGAATAACCCATGGGAAGAATGCCGTGGAATAGGTTATTCTTTTGGATACAACAGAGCAGAATCTCTTGAAGCATACACTTCGGTACAAAAATTAATTTATATGCTGGTTGATATTGTCAGCAGAGGCGGGAACCTGCTTCTGGATATTGGTCCTACAGCTGACGGACGTATCCCTGTTATAATGCAACAACGTCTACTCGGTATGGGAGACTGGCTAAAAATTAACTCAGAAGCCATCTATAATACACACTCCCGAGCTAAAACCTGCCAATGGACAAAAGGGAAAATGCCTGAAGAAAAACGTTCAAAATTCAAAGGGAAATATGACATTATGAACCTCACTGTTTCTCCCGAAAAAGGAATGGCCAGAAAAGAAATCTTTTTCACACAAAAAGGTACTGATGTATATGCAATATGTCCGGTTTATCCTAAAAAAACAATAACAATAAAAGATCTGACACTCAGCGCAGGATCTAAAGCTTCTATGCTTGGATATAATAAATCTTTAAAATGGAAACAAAAAGGGAAAAATGTACTTATCAGCGTTCCTGATCTTACAGCATCAGAAGTTCCCTGTAATTATGCATGGACATTTAAACTCACAAAGTGTAAGTAGAGAATCATTATCAGAAAATAAAGAAAGAGACAGGACAACAATAAAATGTCATTGTCTCTTTTTTTTGTTCCCAGCTACAAACTAATAACCCCAAATCATTAATAATTGTTAATAATCAATAAAAGCATACTATAATATAGAAATGGTATCTCTTATTTCATA
>JAENXA010000283.1 GCA_016649735.1 Prolixibacteraceae bacterium
CATTACAACAAGAATCAATCTCTTTAAATAAATGATGGGGCGTTTCCTTAAATGTAATAACCACTTCAGTAACCATTGTAGGCAGCCTCTTTCCTGTTCTAATATAAAACGGAACACCACTCCAGCGCCAGTTATCAACATATGCTTTAATGGCAAAAAATGTTTCTGTACGACTATCAGGAGAAACATCCTTTTCATTACGATAACCTTTAATAATGCGTTTGCCAATATGTGATTCAATATATTGACCACGAATAACATTTTTAAATACATCCTCTTCCTTTAAGGGACGCAATGATTGTAAAACTTTCATAGTTTCATTTCGAATAGCATCTGCACTGATAATTACAGGAGACTCCATTGCTACCATACCAAGTAATTGCATAAGATGATTCTGGACCATATCCCGCATAGCTCCGGCGTTATCGTAATACCCTCCGCGCAACTCAACACCCAACTCTTCGGCAGAAGTAATTTCCACATGGTGAATATAATTCTGATTCCATATGGGTTCAAAAATTCCGTTGGCAAAACGGGTAACCAGCATGTTTTGTACTGATTCTTTTCCGAGATAATGGTCTATTCTGTATATTTGTTCTTCCTTAAAATTTTCAAGTAGCTGTTTATCCAATTGGCGGGCAGAAGACAAATCAGTTCCAAAAGGTTTTTCTATAATAAGTCTTCGAAAGCCCTCCTTCTGATTATTAAGTCCAACAGAAGATAAACTGACAGGAATCTTTCCATAAAGACGTGGCGGTGTTGAAAGATAAAAAATATAGTTCTTCTCCATATTATACTGCCCGGACAAAGAATTAAGTCTGTCTTTTAAAACAGGATATTCATTAGTATCTTCAGTAGCCAGCGGCTGATAATATAATTTCGATAAAAATTCTTTTATAAAAGATTGCTGATCTGTTTTTTTTGTCAAAAATGATTTCATACGTTCTCTAAAATCATCATCCGAAAATTTAGTACGACTTACACCTAAAACAGCAAATTTTTCAGGTAAAAGTTTTTGCTTATACAATTCAAATAAAGCAGGTACCAGTTTTCGTTTTGTAAGGTCCCCTGAAGCTCCAAAAATAATAAGTATCTGTGATTTAACAGGATTTTTCATAACTAACTATATTGTTTGTTAAACAAGATAAACAATTTATATTCTATGATGCTAAATAATTAATAGAACTTCTCACCGTTTTTTAAACATATTATTTCCTGCAAATTTTTATCCACTGGAATATTTAAATTTTATTTCCCGATTTTGTTATTATTTTGGGATTATAAAGATTAATTTTATCTGTTATTAAACACAGATTAGAAAAGAAACATACACAATGAACAAACAACAATTAGCAGCCAAAATTTGGGAATCTGCCAACCAAATGCGATCAAAAATTGATGCAAATGAATACAAAGACTATATCCTGGGATTCATTTTTTATAAATATTTATCTGATAGAGAATTACAATTTACAAAGAAAGAAGATTTTTCCGATGAAAATATAAAAGCCCTTTCTGAAGATGATGCTGAAACGGTAGACTATATAAAAAGCGATAGAGGCTATTTTATTGC